>CALXAR010000005.1 GCA_944386345.1 uncultured Clostridia bacterium | reverse complement strand
TTAAATATTAAAAGTTATGTTATAATATACTAGAAAGGGAGGAATCTGTATGTTTGAATTAAACAAGAAAAACATAAGAAAGATTCTACTAATTATTACCTATACAATATTATTATGTTTTGCAATAATAAAGTTTGATGTTTTACTTAATGTATTAGGATATATTTTGAATCTACTAAAACCATTTATATTTGGATTTTGTATAGCATTTATACTTAATATTCCTTTAAGTAGAATAGAGAACTCTTTTAGAAAGAAAGATAATAAGAAGAAAAAGGTAAGTAATTCTAGAGCAAAGCATGAAGAATTAGCAACAAAAAAGCAAAAAAGAACAAATCCAAAGCTTAGAGTATTGTCAATTATTCTATCTTTACTAATTTTTATTGGAATTATATTTTTAACTCTATTTTTAGTTATACCAGAGTTTATAAATACAATAAGTATTTTTAAAGATAGTATTCCAAGCGCATTTAACACATGTCAAGAATGGGCAAGAGACCTAATGAGTAACAATCCAGAAATAGTTGAAAAAATTAATGAATTTAAACCAGACTGGCAACAAATATATGACGAGGCTGGAACTTGGATAAAATCAATGGCAAGTGGAATTATAGGTGTTTCAATTGATGTTATCATTAGTATTTTCTCTGGAATAATTAATTTCTTTATGGGAATAATCTTTGCTGTATATATGCTTATGCAAAAGGAAAAGTTGACATGTCAATTAAAAAGGGTTATTAGAGCATGTATGCCTGAAGATAAGGCGCAAAGATTAATGTACATTGGACATGTAACAAACGATACATTTAAGAAATTTTTTGGCGGTCAATTTGTTGAGGCTATTTTACTAGGAGTATTATGCTTTATAGGAATGAGTATATTTAAGATGCCTTATGCACTTACAATATCTGTTCTTGTAGGAGTCACTGCACTTATACCAGTATTTGGTGCTTTCTTTGGTACAGCTATAGGTGCTATACTAATACTTGCAGTAGATCCAATGCAAGCTATATGGTTCGTAATATTTATTATTGTATTACAGCAAATTGATGGAAACTTTATTTATCCAAAAATAGTTGGCGATTCTGTTGGATTACCTGGAATTTGGGTTATGCTTGCAGTACTTGTTGGTGGTAATAGTCTTGGAATTATTGGTATGCTAATTGGAGTGCCAATAGCTTCTGTAGTATATAAACTAATAAGGGAATATGTTCAAAAGAAGAAAATAGAAGAATAAGGCAAATTTAATTGCCTTTTTCTTTATTTTTATATAAATCTATGATATAATTATATATGTTTTAGTATCTCTGATGATCGCCGGCTATCGAGAAGCGGGAGGAAAGTCCGGACACTATAGAGCAGGGTGCTAGATAACGTCTAGTGAGAGTGATCTTAAGGAAAGTGCAACAGAAAATTACCGCTACTTTATGTAGTAAGGGTGAAAACGTGAGGTAAGAGCTCACGAGTACCTATGGAGACATAGTTACGGTGTAAACCCCACCTAGTGCAACACCAGAATAAAACGTTTGAGGTTGCTCGCCTAGTTTTGAGTTGGTGGCTTGAGGTATATAGTGATATATACTCTAGATAAATGATCATCTAATACAGAATCCGGCTTATGAGATACTAAAACATATATAAAACCAAAAAATTAATTGTTGGTAATATACAAATAAATGTCAATATTATTGACATTTATTTTTTTTTATAATAAAATCATAAGTAGTATAATTTTTAACGAGATGGGGGGGCTTTTTATGGAATTTAAAGCTTTAGAAGGAAAAAATGTAGAAATAAAAGTAGGAGACAACACATACAAAAGACATGCTATTGAAACACACTATGTTCAACTAGGAGAAAGCTATGTTGATTTAATTAAAAAATACGTTGTACCTATATATGAAGAAGGAGATATAGTCTCAATTAGTGAAAAGGTAATAAGTCTTTGTCAAAGAAGAATAGTATATAAAAAAGATGTAAAAGTATCAGGTCTTGCAAAGTTTTTATCTAAATTTGCTATGAGAAGTGATGCAGGAGTTGGTGTAGATAACCCATATAAGATGCAATTTGCTATCAATTTATGTGGTCCATTTAAAGTGCTATGGGCTGCTATTGCAGGAGGCATTTGCAAGTTATTTGGTAAAAAAGGTGTTTTCTATGAAATTGTTGGTCAAGAAGTAAGTGGCCTTGATGGTTTTTATGGAAATGTTTTTTCAGATTATGCTGAGTTTGGTATTAGAATACCAGATAATTCAACAGGAGTATGTAATGAGATATTTGAGGCTACAGGCGTAAAATGTATGATTGTTGATGCAAATGATTTTAACATTGAGATATTAGGAAAAGCAGATGCAATCGATATTGATGATGCTGAATTAAAAGGTATGATAAAAGATAATCCATGTGGTCAAGCAAAAACTTTAACACCAATGGTTCTTATTAGAAAAGTATAATAAAGAAAGAGGTGTAAAGATATATGGATAGTAGTTTATTTCAAATGAACAAATTTGAGGTTGTTGACTTACCAGGCATGAATACATTGGCATTTTTAGTAGAAAGAGATTTAGAAGCATATAATCAAGGATATGCGTTTCTTTCTCTTGAAAAACTAAGAAGCGTCGAAGTAAGAGAAGATGGACAAATAAAGAAAATATTTAATGTACTTATTGAAGATCCTGAGGATGAAGATGATATTGTGTTATTAACTTTAACAGATAACAAGGCTTTTTTAAGTACTGGAATACTAGATAAGGAAGGGTTTAGGACAGAAGCTACTAATGTGCCATTAACATATGGTTCTATATATAATTCAGAAGGTATAGAGTATAAAGATGTTGCTTATACACCAGATATGAAAAGAAACTTTTCAATTATAGATTCTCAAACTGGTGAGGAAGTAAAGCCATCTTTATATAGAGATGAAAATGGCAATGTTAAAGGTAGATGTAAAATAATGCCTAACAGACCATATATAGTTCTTGAAGTAACTATTAGTGAAGAGGATATGGCAAGACATTTGTTAGAAGAAGAAGCAGAAGAAAGTGTTGTATTATAATAAATAAGGAGGGATAAAAATGGCAAAAAAATCTATATTAAAAGAAGGCGAAGGCGGAACATTAAATGCGATTTCTGTTAGAGGCAAAGAGTTAATTGAAAAAGAAAAGAAACCAATTGATGCAGTTAAAATAAAAAACGGAAGACAAGAAAGAGTAATATCAGAAATAGAAAAAACTAAAGAATAATATTAGAGAGGATAATGAAAATGAGAGATTTTTTCGAGGATTTTAAGCAAAAAGCACCAATACTAATAGTGCTTGCTTTAGTTGCAGCTGTAGTACTTGGTGGCTCGCTTACAAAATCAATAACTGATGCAAAGGCATCTGGCGCAGATTCTTTGCTATTTGCAGTTGTTGAAACATGGTTAGGAAATATAACAAATTTATCATTCTTTTCAGGAATGTTCTCTGATTTTGGGCTATTTTTACATATTACATTATGGATTTTTGTAATTGTTTTTGTAATATATATTCTTGCAAAAATTAATGCGGGAAGTCATAGTGAATATGAAGGTAAAGAAAATGGATCTAGCCAGTGGAGTCAGGGTGCAGAAGACTATAAACATGATTCAAATGGTAGGGAGATATTAAATAGAAAAGAAGGATTTATCTTAAGTAGAAAGCATTATTTAGGAACAGACTTAAAGAAGGTTGGAATAAACAAAAATATTCTTGTGGTCGGTGGTTCTGGTGCTGGTAAAACTGCTTGTTATATTAAGCCAAACATAATGCAATGTTTAGGATCTTATGTAATTACTGACCCAAAGGGAGAGCTATATAAAGAGACATCAAAGTTCTTAAAAAATGAAGGATATGATGTAAAGACTTTTAATTTAGTTAACCCAACATATAGTGATTTCTATAATCCTATTGCAAATATTTGCTCTGATCAAGATGTTGATACTTTAGCACATATTCTTGTAACAGGAGCACACAAAGAAGGTGGCGGTGGAGATGATCCATTCTGGGATAATACAGCAAAAATGCTAATTAGTGCTACTATATATTATGTATTATCTGTTTTACCACTTGAGCAGCAAAATATAGGAAGCTGTTTGAATATAATTCGTCAAGGAGGTAATGATTCTTCAATTTTCGAAAAATTGTTTATTGACGATTTAAAACCAGAGCATCCTGGTAGAATACAGTATGAATCATTTAAGACTGCTGCAGATAAAACAATGCAAAGTATTGTTATTTCTTCTATTTCTAAGATGCGTGTTTTTGATATGCCAGCAATTCAAAGAATTACATCATCAAATAGTATAGATTTTAGAAGTGTAGCAAAGAAAAAATCAGTTATATATGTTATTACATCTGCAGCTGAGAGTACATATGATTTCGTATCAACAATGTTCTTTAGTCAGATGTTCTCAATTTTGTATAAGCAAGCTGATGATTATGGTTCAAGACTTCCAAATCAAGTGTATTTCTTGCTTGATGAGTTTGCAAATATTGGTCAGATACCAGATTTCCAAAAGAAGCTTTCTACAACAAGAAGCTTAGGAATAAGTATCTCTATAATCGTTCAGTCTTTGGATCAACTAGAAGCTTTATATAAAGAGTCTTATGAGAATATACTAGGTAACTGTGATACTCAGTTATTGCTTGGAACTAACTCACAAAAAACTGCAGAGTATTTTTCTAAGAGCTTAGGACAAACAACAATTAAAATTCAACAAAAATCTATTAATAAAGATAAAGACGAAGCTAAAAAGCAGGGTGTATCTATAAGTACTCAAAGACAAGCAAGAGATCTTATGACAGTAGATGAAATAAGAAGACTAGATAATAATAAAGAGATAATAATGGTAAGAGGACTAAAACCTATAATGGCTGAGAAGGCTTGGTATTTTAAATATCATCCAAAACGTGATATTATAGAATCAATGAAGATTAATAGTATAAAAGAGATGCCAATTCCAGAGCCAGTACCATACTCATATTTTGATGTACATGAGTATTTAGCAGAAAGAAAAAGAAGAGCTCAGGAAATACTAAAATCAAGATCAAAAGATGTTGATATTGATACATCTTCATTTGCAAATAATAACTCTTCAACAACAAGTGATATTTCTAGTGCTACTCAGGATTCAAAAAAAGCATATTCATATTCTATGGCTGAAAATGATAAAGATGAAGAGGTTAGTACTAGACCATCTGCACAAGGACTAGAAAATCTTTCATATAATGATTTATATGAAAATAGCGATGTAAATCCTATCGCATCAGAGGATGAAAATGGTAACGATGATGATTTTGATTTACAGAGTGAACTTGAATCAAAATTTGATAAACTATTTGGAAAGTCAAGTAAAAAGAGTGATACTGATTACTTATAGTATATAGAGACTTAGGAAGAAATTCTTAAGTCTTTTTTTCCAATTTTTTTTCTTGTAAAAAGATATTATATATAGTATAATTTAGATGTGGAGGAATATATGGATAAGGTAAAATATATATCAATAATTATTATTGCTATTGCTTCGGTGGTGGTTACAATATTGGTTGCTAATGTGCTTCTTGATACTACTGGAAAGGTAAATCAAGGTAATTTTAGAGTTAGTGATGTTATTGTTGAATCAAGTGCTACATTAAAAGAAGTTCAAGACGAAGAAAAAAAATTGGAAAAGTTATCTGATATTGCTTTTGATGTATCTCAGACAAATACAATTTCAATTTTAATTGAATCAAATGCAGAAGCGACAGAGATAAATATTGAAAATATAGTAATAACAGAGCCCTTACTTAAAGGAGAAATGAAAATATCTCAAGAAGGTCATGATAAATTTGATGTAACACCAGAGCTAACTTCTTTACCAATTGACTTGGAAGAAGATGATGGAAAGTATGTTATAACATTATTAATAGATAATAACAACGTCATAACTAATCAAAGTGTTGGGGAAGATGTTGAAAAGATACAATATGATGCATCTATATTTAATGCTTTAAAAGTAGATGTCTCACAGCTAAAATTTAATGTTTCTTTTGATATAGTTATTAAGGATACAACAGGAAAAATAGTTAAGACAAATATTAACTTAAATATACCAACAGATGAAACATTTTCAAATGGAATGTCTATTTTAAGACAAGATGTAACTAATAGTATATTTTCTATTGTAGAATAATTTAATTTGTTAAAAAGTGTTGAAATAAAATAGAATATATTGTATAATAAATCTATGCCAAGCGATAGAGTACTGTGAACCTTGTCAGATCCGGAAGGAAGCAGCAATAAGCAATATACTCTATGTGCTTGGTTTTTTGTTGTTTAGGAGGAAAAAGTGGGATATATAGCATTATACAGAAAATATAGACCAAATACTTTCTCAAGTATTATTGGTCAAGACAACGTAACAAAAATACTAAAAAATCAAATAAAAAACGGAAAGATATCTCATGCTTATCTTTTTAGTGGAACTAGAGGTACAGGAAAAACTAGTGCGGCAAAAGTTTTTGCTAGAGCTATTAATTGCCTTAATCCTCAAGATGGCGAGCCATGTAATGAATGTGAGGTATGTAAAGGCATATTAAATGGAAATATAACGGATGTTATAGAGATGGACGCAGCTTCAAACAATAGTGTTGAAAATATTCGTCAAATAAGACAAGAAGTTGTGTATGCAACAGTAGATGTTAAATATAGAGTCTATATAATTGATGAGGTTCATATGCTTACAACAAGTGCTTTTAATGCCTTACTTAAGACACTAGAAGAGCCACCTGAGAATGTTGTTTTTATTCTAGCAACAACTGAACAACATAAGATACCTGTTACAATTTTATCAAGATGTTTAAAATTTGATTTTAATAGGTTAACAGAAGAGGACTTATATAATAGAATTAAATATGTTTTAGAATGTGAGCATATAAAATATGAGGATGAGGCCTGTAGGTATATTGCAAAGCTTGCCGATGGTGCAGCTAGAGATGCACTTAGTATATTAGATAGATGTATCTCTGAGACAGAAGATATTTTAAAATATCAAGATGTTCAAAATATAGTAGGTGCTATAGATAAAAACGTAATAGACAAAGTAGTTGAAAGTATTTTAAACTATGATTCGCTAACTGCTATTTCATGTATAGATGAGATAGTAAAAAAAGGAAAGGATTTAAGGCAATTTACATTTGAGCTTACCACAGAATTTTTAAATAGACTAGTAGCTACAGACGAAAATAAAGATAGATATATAAATGTAATAGATAGACTATCTAGTCTTGATAATGATTTAAAATCTACAACAAGAAAAGAAATTGTGCTTAAGGCATGTATTGTACAACTATGCAATTTTAAGCAGGAGATAAAAAGTGGTACTAGTGGAGAGCCTGTTTCTAATATAGATAAGATTTATCAAAAAAAGATAGAAAACTTAGAAAAAGAAGTCAAGGAGTTAAAGGAATATATTTCAAAAAATAATGTGACTTCAAAAGAGAGTACTGCATTAAAAGAAGATACTCCTTCAAAGGTTAATATAACTGCAAAGCCTGTATTAGAAGATGATATAAAAGAAGAAAATCTAACAGAATTTCCAAATACAGAAGAATTAAAAAAAGCTGTAATAGATAAAGGAAAAATCAGGCTATATTCTGCTCTTGCTGGAGCTAAAATATATGTAGATGATGTAGTTAGAATAATTACAACAAATTCATTTGCATATAAGTTATTGACATTAGATGAAAATGCTGAGGTTATGGCTCAGATTCTTTATGAAAAATATAAAATTAACAAGAATATAGTGCTAGAGCTTAAAAATGAAAATGGCGAGTCGATTTCTAAAATTGAAAAGATATTAAAAGATAATAATATAGAGTATACAAGTTTAGATTAGCTTGAAAAACAATATAAAGTGTATTATAATATTTTTTGTGAAAGGATGGATATAAAATGGGAAACAAATATGGTGGATTTCCTGGCGGAGGCATGGGAAATATGCAAAATTTATTAAAACAAGCGCAAAAGATGCAAGCAGATATGCAAAAAAAACAAGAAGCTGTTGCTGCTAAAGAAATTGAGACATCAGCAGGTGGTGGAGCTGTTATAGTAAAAGCTACAGGAGATAAAGTAATAAAGGAGATTATTATAAAAAAAGATGTGGTAGACCCAGATGACGTTGAGATGCTACAAGATTTAGTCCTAACAGCAGTAAATGAGGCTTTAAAGAAAGCTGATTCTATGATGGAACAAGAAATGGGATCTTTTAATATTCCTGGACTATTTTAGGTGATTAGATGTATTCAGATACTGTAAATAAGTTGATTAATCAGTTTGAAAGACTGCCTGGGATAGGACATAAAAGTGCTGTTCGTCTAGCATTTTATATATTAGAGTCACCAATGCAAGTTGCAGAAGAAATGTCAAAGGCTCTTATAGAAGCAAAGAAAAATGTTAAGTTTTGCTCAGTTTGCTTTAACTTAACAGAAAAAGATCCATGTGATATTTGCTCAGATAAAAAAAGAGATGATTCTGTTATTTGTGTTGTTGAGAATGTAAAAGATGTTATTGCTATGGAGAAAACACATGAGTATAGAGGACTATATCATGTACTACATGGCTCAATATCGCCAATGAATAATATTACTGCTGGAGATATAAAAATAAAAGAGCTTCTTCAAAGATTATCTGATGATAAGATTAAAGAAGTAATACTTGCAACTAATCCAACAGTAGAAGGAGAAGCCACTGCAATGTATATCTCAAGGCTAATAAAGCCCTTAGGTATAACAGTTACAAGAATTGCTCATGGAATTCCTGTTGGCGGTGATTTAGAATATACAGATGAGATTACATTAATTAAAGCTTTAGAAGGAAGAAGAGAGATGTAAAATAGGTGTTTTCACCTATTTTTATTTAGGGAGTAGTTATGAAAGTTGGATTTTTTGACTCTGGACTTGGAGGATTGTCAGTTTTAAAAGAGGCAATAGAAAATGAGGGGTTAAGTGAAGATATATATTATCTTGCAGATACTAAAAATACTCCTTATGGAGTAAAAGATGAGCGATTTGTAAGAGATGTTATTTTTAATAATATAGATTATCTAGTAAAAATAGGATGCAATCCGATTGTTATTGCTTGTAATACTGCAACAAGTCTTTGCATAAATGAGCTTAGAGAAAAATATACAGATATAGTTTTTATTGGTACAGAGCCAGCAGTTAAAGTTGCGGCAGATTCTAAACAGAATAAAAAGATACTAGTACTAGCTACAAGTATAACAGTAAAAAGAGAAAAGCTGTTAAACCTTATAGATAACTTACATATAAAAGATAAAGTGGAGCTGTCTTCTGCAGATAAGCTTGTACTATTTGCAGAGAATATAGATTGTCAAAATATGGAACTTGAAATTAATAATTATATAAAATCTATATTGATGCAGTATAATCTTGATGAGTTTAGTCATATAGTACTAGGATGTACACATTTTCCACTTTTAAAAGATAATTTTTATAAAGTAATAAAAGAAATTAATCCAAATTTAACTATACAAGTTATAGATGGAGCAAAAGGAATATCTAATAATTTGATAGTAAATATAAACAGATTAAATGGTAATAAAACTTATTTAAAAAATACAAAAAAAGTAACAATTATTTTAACAAGTAAAAATCAAGATTTTATCGCTAGAACTAAACAAATTCTTGATAAAGAGAAAATAAAGTTTGAATATAAATTACAATAAAATTACAGAAAAATTTCAATAAATAGTAGCAATATTTTTTTTTACGTGATATAATTATTACAGTTTGAAAAGAGTTAATGAGGTGTATATATATGAATGATAAGAAAATCTTAATAGTAGATGATGAAAAGGCAATAGTAGATATCTTAAAATTTAATTTAGAAAAGGAAGGATTTACTACTACAGTAGCATATGATGGAGAAGAAGCAATTAAAATAGCTTTATCTGTTAATCCAGACTTAATTTTATTAGATTTAATGATACCAAAAATTGATGGTTTCACAGTATGCAAAAAATTAAGAAAGAGCTTAGTTTGTCCAATTATAATGTTAACTGCAAAGGAAGAAGTTGTTGATAAAATAATAGGATTAGAGCTAGGTGCAGATGATTATATGACCAAACCATTCAGTATTAGAGAAGTAATAGCTAGAGTAAAAGCAAACTTAAGAAAGCATACTTTACCTGAGGCTGAAGAAGACAAAAACTCTTCAAAGAATAAAATAAAAGTTAAGGATATGATTATAGATCCTGAAAGATATATTGCAATTGTTGGTGGAAAAACAATTGATTTAACTATAAAGGAATTTGAGTTATTAAAGTTATTAGCAACAAACCCAAATCAAGTATTTACTAGAGAGCAAATACTAAGAGGAGTATGGGGATATGATTTCTATGGTGATGCAAGAACAGTAGACGTTACAGTAAGAAGACTAAGAGAGAAAATAGAGAAGAATTCTGCTGAGCCACAATATGTACAAACAAAAAGAGGAATGGGATATTACGTTTCAT
Organism: uncultured Clostridia bacterium; assembly: GCA_944386345.1. Taxonomy (GTDB): domain Bacteria; phylum Bacillota; class Clostridia; order TANB77; family CAG-465; genus CAG-465. The sequence continues at coordinate 44,741 of CALXAR010000005.1, read as the reverse complement.
TATAATACAGAAAGTGAGAAAAAAATGAAAGTTTCTATGAAAAAAATTATTAGGGCTATGAGTATAATTATGGTAGTTATAGTATATATAACTACCATAATTTTATCTGGTTCAGTTATAAATACAGATAATATTTTTAGTTTAAATAATCTTATAGTATTAGTAGTCTTTCTTCTTATTGCATATATTAGTTCTGTAATTATTTCAAATAAGATTGTATTTCCTTTAAGAAAGATTGAAAAAGGTATGAAAATGGTAAGTGAAGGAAAACTACCAGATATTTCTAGAATAAAGGATACAAACGATTTTCCTGAATATCATGAGCTTATGGAAGACTATATTGCAATGCTAAAAGTTATAAAAAAGAATACTTTTGATTTGAATAGTCAGCAAAGTAAAACTGAGATAATATTAGAGCATATGGCAGATGGTGTTATGGCTTTTTCTACAACAAAGGAAATTGTTCATATGAATAAAGCAGCAATGAGAATGCTAAACATAACAAGTGAAGATGAGACATTTGATACTATATGTGAAAAATTAAAGTTAAATATTGATTTTAGTAAAATAATGTATTTGCCTAACTATCAGAGTGTCGAGGTAAAAACTCAAGTTGGTGAATTAGCACTTAGTATAGTTTTTGCGCCTTTTTTTAGTGATGAATTAAATCCTATGGGAATAATAATGATTGTTAGAAATATAACTGACAGTGTAAAGACAGATAATGTAAGAAAAGAGTTTGTTGCAAATGTATCTCATGAATTAAAGACACCTCTTACTTCTATTCGTGGTTATTCTGAGACAATAATGAATGGAGATCTTACTTATCAAGAAATAATTAAATTCTCAAAAGTAATAAATCAAGAAGCAAATAGGATGAGTAGACTTGTTTCTGATCTGCTTCAATTATCTAAGATGGATTATAACAGAGTAAATTGGAATAAAGCTACATTAAATACAGTAGATATTCTAAAGAAAGTCTGTGAAAAAGTTAGATTTGAGTGTGAAGAGAAAAAGCATAAACTTGAGTTAATTTGTGCTGAAAATACACCTACTCTTTATGCAGATAGAGACTCAATTGAGCAAATAGTTATTAATATACTTACAAACAGTATTAAATATACTCCAGAAGGTGGACTTATTAGGATATATGCTGGACCAATAAATAATAGAGTATATATAAAAGTAATAGACAATGGTATTGGAATACCACAAAAAGATTTAGCAAGAATTTTTGAAAGATTTTATAGAGTTGATAAGGCTAGATCTAGAAAAATGGGTGGAACAGGACTTGGCCTATCAATCGTTAAAGAAATGGTAGATGGAAATAATGGTACTATAAATATAGATAGTAAATTAAATGAGGGAACAGAAGTTACTCTAACATTTCCAACTACTAAGGAATAGGAGATAATATGATATATTATGATACACATGCGCATTATAATGATGAGAAGTTTGATGATGTTGTAGATGAGACTATAAAAGAGTGCTTAGATATAGGAGTACATTATATAAATAATATTGGATACAATATAGAAAGCTCTAAAAAGGCTATAGAGCTTTCAAAAAAATATAATGAGTGTTATGCAGTAATAGGAATTCATCCTAGTGATGTTGGAAAATGTGAAGTAGAAGATATAGAAAAGTTATATAAAAATCTAAATAATGGTAAAATTGTTGCAATTGGTGAGATTGGCTTAGATTATTACTGGGTAAAAGATAATAAAGAAGAGCAAAAAAAGCTATTTATATCACAAATAGATTTAGCAAACAAACTAAAATTACCGATAGTGGTTCATAGCAGAGATGCCTCACTAGATACATATTTAACTTTAAAAGAGCATCCGGCAAAATATGGAACTTTACTACATTGCTTTTCTCCTACGGAAGATTTAGTAAGACTTGTAGTAGAAAATAACTATATGGTAGCTTTTGGTGGAAATATAACATATAATAGAGCAAAATCGTTTCAAAAGTATATGGATATGATACCAGCAACTCAAATAGTAATTGAGACAGATGCACCATATTTGCCACCAGTACCATTAAGAGGAACAATTAATACATCTAAAAATCTACCGATTATTTTAGAAAAATTGGCAGAGTATAAGCATATGGATGTAGAAGAATTATCTAAAATTGTATACCGAAATTCACTTGAATTTTTCAATATTAAAGAGTAAGGAATCTTACTCTTTTTTCTTTTATAATATGGAATAATAAAAATAAAATTGGATAGTAGCAAGATATGTTAAAATGCATATATGAAAATTGCATATAGGAGATTTTAAAAATAGGACAGACATAAGACTATCTATGGCTATACAAAAAATTGTAAGCCAAAATGCAAAAATAAAATTTGCGTATCTAAAAAACAGGATTGCTGATAAAAATGTAAGCAGCAAAACAAGTAGATACATGACTACTACAATTAGTATGTTTCTTGAGCTATCAAGTGTGGTAGAATAATTATAAACACTTATTGCAAGCAAAATATAAAAAATGGGATATGTAAGCTCTAGTATTAGGTAATTTCTTGTTATATCATGTATATTTATTTTTAATTCATTTATATTTAAACATATAAATATATGCAATGATATACAAATTATAGTAAAGATTGTTAAAAAAGATAATATCTTAATATAGTAGCTAAAAATTTTCATTTAATCACCATATATATTATGTACAAAAAAATAGAGTAATATAAATTACTCTATATATCCAATATATGGCAAATTTCTATATTTTTCATCATAATCTAGTCCGTATCCAATAACAAATTTATCTGGTATATTAAAACATACATAATCTGATTCTAAATCAAATTCTCTTCTTTCTTTTTTATCAAGTAGAGTACATAATTTTAGACTTTTAGGTTTCTTTTCTTCTAAATAGCTTTTTAAATAAGATAGAGTTCTACCAGTATCAATAATATCTTCAACAACAATTACATTTTTATCTTTAATATCAGTTGAAATATTCAAGTCAAAATGAATTATTCCTGTACTTTGAGTTCCTTTATAGCTTGATACTTTGGTAAAATCAAGAATTAGAGGAGATGATATGTTTTTAGCAAGCTCTGTAGCAAAAAAAACTGCACCTTTTAAAACACATATTAATACTATCTCTTCATTATTAAAATCATTTTGTATATTATTAGCAATTTGTTTTATTTTTTCTTTAATATTTTCTTCACTAATTAATTCTTTTATTTCCATTAAAAAAGTCCTCCTTGTATATGGATTATATCATAAATATAGTACTAAAACAAATTATTTAAAGAGATTTTACAGTATGTTAAAAGTTGACATAAAAGAAAAAGAGTGATATAATTATTATGTACATTTTTAAGTTTGCATTTTTTTAATTAAAAAAATGGAGGAGGATGATATATGAAGAAAAAAAAGACAATACTACTTATTTCAAAGTGTGTATTAGTAGTATTAATTTTGTTTGGAGCTTTTTTTGGAGGACTATTTGTTGGCAATCTGTATAAAGTGGCTAACAAAGGAGAGAGCGTAAATGCTCTTTCAAATGAGGATGATTATCCAATTTTTGATGGTAAAGATGTCTATGAGTACTGGAGAGGTACATTAAATGAGGATGAACAGATACTTTATGATGAGATAAAAGAAGCGTATCTTCAATTTAAAAAAGAATTTACAACTCGGCTAAATAGCTTAACTGAATCTCAAATGAGAAAAGTATATTTGCTAGTAAAACTAGATCATCCAGAGATTTTTTGGGTAAATACTTACTCAACCGCTCAGACTTTTTTAGGAAATGTAGACACATCTTCAGAAATAGTATTATACTATACCTATTCTGAAGAGGAAGCAAAAGAGATTAAAGCTAGGATAGAAAAAAATTATAGTAAAATCATTGAAGAGGCCAAAAAGCAAGAAAACGATTTTCAAAAAATTAAATTCGTCCATGATAAGCTTATAGAAATATCTGTATATCGTGATTTTACAGATGAAGAGATTTCATCTTTCCAAAACATGGTATCAATATTTGATACTGGTGAATCTGTATGTGCAGGATATGCATATGGATTTAAATTTATTATGGACCAGCTTGGAATAAAATCACTTGCAAGCGTAGATATTGGAAACGAGGACAGCTCTAAAAATCACATATGGAACATGGTCTATTTGTATGGAAAATGGTATAATATCGATGTTACTTGGGATGACGAGGTACAAGAAGGAGAAATTCGATATAAACATTTCCTAAAAAGCAACGAAGAGTTTTATCAAGATCACCATATGCAAGAAGGCATTCCGCAAGCTTAAGAAGAAGGGTAATTATTTACCCTTCTTTTTATAATTATATAAGTTACTAAGATTACATAACTTTACTTTTGACTTTAAATATGGTATAATATTAATGTACTTATTGGAGGCGATAAAAATGGAAGATGCAAGAATAAATATACTTTTAAATGAAGAAAAATATGAAGATGCAATAGAGCTAATCAAAGATAAGTATGTTGAGTTATTTGGAAAAATGCTTAATAAGAAAAATGTGGATGTACCTCAAAATGAGGATTTTTATTGCTATACAACAAAAATTATGAATGCATATCCGAAATTTTTAAATCATATAGAAATGCTAAGAAAAGGAATGATAAATAACGATTTTAGTTATCTTGATGAGATAGAGCTATTAAAAAACACATATAATTATTTAAAAGTAAATTATTAGAGCTATAGATTACTATAGTTCTTTTTTTTGTGAAAAAAATATATTTTTTTATATAATATAAGTATAATTATCTCTTTTATGGTATAATCATTTTGGAGGTATGTAATATGAAATACTATGATGAGGACGTAGATAAAGTCTTAGATGCCCTGCAGACAAGTGAAGAAGGATTATCTGCTACTGAGGCACAAGCAAGACTTAACAGGTATGGATTAAATAAATTAAAAGAAACAAATAAGAAAAGTAAATTGGCTAAATTTTTAGATCAGTTTAAAGATATGATGATTATAGTACTTTTAATTGCTGCCGTTTTTTCAGGAATAAGCTCATATTTAAATGGAGAGCCTTATACTGATACTATTGTGATAATAGTGGTAGTGTTATTAAATGCTATAATGGGATTTGCACAAGAGCTAAAGGCAGATTCTGCAGTAGAAAGCTTAAAGAAAATGACTACTCCTAATGCAAAAGTTATTAGAGATGGTCAAGTTACAATTTGCTCTTCAGAGAAGATTGTCCCTGGAGATATTATAGACTTAGAAGCTGGAGATACAGTACCAGCTGATGCGAGAGTTATATGGGAAGTCTCTTCAAGTGTCGACGAGTCTATGCTTACTGGTGAGAGTGAGCCTATTTCTAAAGATGTTGAAAAGGTAAATTCTGATGCTCAGATTAACGAGAGAATAAATATGGTTTATTCTGGATGTAATGTAGTATATGGAAAGTTAAAGGCTGTTGTAGTAAAGACTGGAATGGATACTGAGCTTGGAAAAATAGCCTCATCTGTTCAAAAGGATAAAGAGGTTCTATCACCTTTACAAATAAAAATAAATAATATAAGTAAAGTCTTATCACTTATAATTGCATGTATAATAGGCTTTGTATTAATTTATGGTATAGCTAAAGGAAATGATACATTAGAGATTATAATGCTTTGTATTTCACTTGCCGTTGCTGCAATACCAGAAAATTTACCAACAGTTATAACTGTTACATTATCTTTGGGAACAACAGCTATGGCTAAGAAAAATACAATCGTAAGAAAAATCTCTTCGGTTGAAACACTTGGCTCTATAGATATTATTTGCTCAGATAAGACAGGAACAATTACACAAAATAAGATGACTGTTAAAGAAGTTATTTTTAACAATAAAAAATATAAAGTTGAAAAAGAGCCTATAGAAAAAAGCGAACTATTAATAGATGTAATGGTTTTATGTAATGACAGTAAAATAGATCCTCAAAATAAAGATAATCTAATTGGAGATCCAACAGAAACTGCACTATTTAAGTATGCCTTAGATATGGGATATAATCCACAAAATATAGTAAAAAATAATAAAAGAGTTGCAGAAGTTCCATTTGATTCTGATAGAAAAATGATGTCAACAATTAATACTGTTCAAGATAAAATTATTGTTTCAACAAAGGGAAGTTTAGATTCTTTGTTAAAAGTCTGTACATCATATTATGAAAATGGAAAAATATATAAGCTAGATGATAAACAAAGGCAAAAGATTTTAAATTTTGAAAAAGAGATGGCTCAAAAAGCTTTAAGAGTATTATCTTTTGCATATAAAGTTATTAAGGAAGTTCCAGATGAAGATGAATTACCAAATGTTGAAAATGATTTAACTTTTGTGGGACTAGTTGGAATGATGGATCCACCAAGAGAGACAGTAAAAGAATCTATAAAGACATGTCGTGAAGCAGGCATTAGACCTATTATGATTACTGGTGACAGTCTTAGTACAGCAACTGCAATTGCTAAAGAAATAGGTATTATAGATGAAGGTACAGGAGTAATAGAAGGAAAAGAGTTAGATAAATTAAGCGACGAGCAACTTATAAAAGAAGTACCTAAATATAGCGTATATGCAAGAGTTCAACCGGAGCATAAAGTAAGAATTGTAAAAGCATGGCAGGCAAATAACAAAGTTGTTGCTATGACTGGTGATGGTGTTAATGATGCACCAGCAATAAAACTTGCTCATGTTGGAATAGGAATGGGTAAAACAGGAACAGAGGTTACAAAAAGTGTAGCAGATGTAATTTTAATAGATGACAGTTTTAGTACAATTGTTGATGCTGTAGGTGAAGGAAGAAAAATATATGATAATATAAGAAATGGTATTATTTATTCTCTTGCAAGTAATTTTGCTGAAATAATAGTAGTTGTTGTAGGTTTATTCTATAATATAGAGATATTTTTACCACTACACATATTGTATATTAACTTAGCAACAGATTCTATACCATCTATATGTTTAGCATTTGAAAAAGCGGCAAAAGGAATTATGAAAAGGAAACCAAAACCAGTAAATGCACCATTCTTTACACCATTTGTTATTGCTAATTTAGCACTTTCTGCTGTATTTAAAGCGGTAGCCGTTCTTGGAACATATTATTTTGCAAATATATATTTTGGTCAAGATGTTGCAAGTACAATGGCATTCTTATGCATGGTAGTTCAAGAAATGGTATATGCATTAAATTGTAGAAATCTTAAAGAGCTTACAGTAAAACAAGGGCTATTTTCAAATAAAGCAATGAATATAGGTATGATTATTTTAATTATAATGCAACTAATAGTATTTGGAACTCCTGTAGGTCAAATATTTAACATTACAGCAATAAGCTTTATGCAAATAATTGTTATTGTATTAATAAATATAATTTCATTTGTATTAATAGATTTCTTAAAATTAGGTGTAAAGAAGTTATTTAGAGATTAATTTTAAAATAACAGAGTAAATTTTACTCTGTTATTTTGCTCTTTATTTTTTGTCGTTTTTGTTGTATAATATCTAAGATGTAAAGGAGAATGATTAATATGCCAGAAAAAATTGTACCAATAACACTATTAACAGGTTATCTAGGTTCAGGAAAGACAACCCTTATAAATCACATATTAAATAATCAAGAAGGATATAAAGTGGCAGTAATAGTAAATGATATTGGAGAAGTAAATATTGACGCAGACTTAATATCAAAAGGAGGAGTAGTAAATCAAACAGATGATAGTCTTGTTCCATTAACAAATGGCTGTATTTGTTGTACTTTAAAGGTTGATTTGATGCAGCAGATTGTTGATTTGATTAAGACAAAACAATTTGATTATATACTTATTGAAGCTAGCGGAATTTGTGAGCCAATACCAATTGCTCAAAGTATTACTGTTTTGTCAGAGTCAACACAAAAGTATGGCTTACCAAAAATATGTAGGCTAGATAATGTGGTCTCAGTTGTTGATGCACTAAGACTTGCTACAGAATTTGGATGTGGAGATAATCTAGTAAAAGATAACATAGAAGAAGAGGATATAGAAAATTTAATTATACAACAAATTGAGTTTTGTAATACAATTATTTTAAATAAAGTTGATGAGGTGTCTAAAGAAGAGCTACAAAAAGTTAAAGCTATAATAAAAAAATTACAGCCAAACGCAGAGATAATTGAGACAAATTATGGTAAAGTCGATACAGACAAACTATTAAACACTAATTTATTTGATTTTAATAGAGCTTCTGTTAGTGCAGGCTGGATCGAAGAGCTAGAAAGTGATGAAGAAGAGGACGAGCATGAGCACGGACATCACCATCATCATGATGAGACAGAGACTGAAGAATATGGTATTAGCTCTTTTGTGTATTATAGAAGAAAGCCTTTTAGAGTTAAGAAGTTTGAAAATTTCTTAGATGAATTTCCAAAAACTATAATTAGAGCTAAAGGATTAGTTTGGTTAAGTGATGATGATTATATGTCATACTGTTTTGAACAAGCTGGTAAACAAAAAACTATATCTGAAGCAGGACAATGGATTGCTGCGGCTCCAAGATATGAGATTGATAAAATCTTAAAGTATAATCCTGAAATACAAAAAGTATGGGATGAGTCTTGTGGAGATAGAATGAATAAGATTGTGTTTATAGGAAAAGACATGGATAAAGATGATATTATAAGTAGACTTGATGCTTGCTTATCAGAAATCTAATAAGAGTGGGAATTATATTTCCTACTCTTTTTCTATTGAACAATGTTTTGTAATTAGTATATAATATACATATATATTTAAATTTTTGGTGATTTTATGGATGAGAAAATAAAAGAAATAATTGTAGAGTGCATAAAATTAAAAAGTACCGATTTGTCATATGTAAGAATTGAGAGTATAATAAAAGATGTTATAAATTATAAAATAAAAAATAATATTGAATACTATATTGATGAATCAGGATTAGAGGGACGTAATGTTGAATATAATCTAATTGATATATCAGATAAAGAGTTTATTAGAGAAGTAATAATTAATAAGAGGAAAATAGACGATAGAATTAATGATATCACTACTATAAAACAGTATAATGAGTATAATCACCAAAAAAATATGTTTGTTTTTGAATTGCTTTATGAATTAAACTTACTGTATATTCAGTACAATAAATTTGAAAATTTAACTTTTAGTTTAAATTATAAATTCGATACAGATAAGTATGAAACATATATAGAAAAATATTCTGCATTACAATATACAAAAGAAGAAATGCTAGATATTATTGCAAGTGCTAATTTTCAAACTAGTGAGATGCTTGATTATATAGAGCAAGTTAATGATTGCTATAATAAATATTTAAATAGCGAAAAAGAGGTACATATTAGTATACTTAAGAAAAACTTAGATGATTTTTATAGCAGATTTAAAAGCAAAGATGAAAGTATAGATGACTTTTTATATAGAATAGAAAAAACTGTAGATATAAAGATTTCAAATATTGATTCATCAAGAGATGGAAGCGAGAGTAAAGCTATTTTATATGACTCTCAGCTTAAAGAGATTATTGATTATATAAAGCAAGAATTTCAAACTGATTATATAAATGTAGATGATGTTATCTCTGTAATAGAAGTCGAAGATGAGGCTCAAAAAGTATACGATAGTTTGGATAAAGAGATAAATAAGATACTAAGTGCTAGTAAAAAAGATTTTACTAGTAGTAGAGAAGACCTACCGTTATTAGTTAAACAAATTATAGATGAGAGAAATGAGGATATAATTAATTTAGAAAAGATTGACCCGGAAAAATCAGTATATGAGTATTTAATAGAGAATTATCCTGACGTTGTAAAAGTAATTTCATCTAAGATGAATCCATTACAATTTTATGATAAGATTAATAATTTGCCAGAAGAGATTGATAATTATTTAAAAAATGAGTTCTTGATAGAGTATAAGAATTTTATTTCAGACATAAAACAAATTGGAACAAAGAAACAAGAAGAATTAGAAGTAGAGTTGAGTAATCTAGAGGAAAAATATACATATGGTATGTATTATAAATATATACATATGAGTGAAAAAGAAAAAGAGGCACTTATTACATATTCAGATGCAGAGCTTTGTAATAATATAGTTTATATATTAAAACAAAAAAGAGAGCTTGCTAAAATAAATATTCATTGTAATAAGTATTATGCAACATTTTTTAAATATTTACTAAAAAGGGAAGAAAATTTATCACAAAACAATGTGGAAATTGTTGATAGACTAAATAAAAATGATAATAAATGTAAAGAAGTTTATGATAAATGTTTTAAATCAGACGATATTTCAAAATCGTTAAACTCGATAACAAATAAAGATATAGAAACTATATATAGTAGTGTTAATGGAATTAGAACAGATTTTCAAAAAATATCAGATATAATTCAAAAAGACTACAATAAATATATAATAAAATGTGGTATGACACTACTAGACTTAATAAATTTTGAGGATTTTGAAAAAGTAAAAGATGTCCTTAGCTTGCCTACTATTGTAAAAATTGTAGAAGATTTTGTAGGAATAGGATTATATCAATTGTACAGTTATAAAGATAAGGAATTAAATGCTGTTCAATCTATGTATAATGAGTATAAATTTTCTATAGATATAATCACAGAAATTTTAAAATATATTAATTTAAAATACAAATTAATAGAGTTTAATTATAAGCAACAAGTTGCTAGCGTCAATATAAAAGCAAATATACCAAATACATTAGGGCTATATAATGCTATACTAAAGATAGATAAATATAATAAAAAGATGATTTATGCAAATAGAGATAGAAGTGAAATTCTTAAAAGTCAAATTCTAAATTACAATAAAAGAGAGGATTTAATCTTTAGTAAATTAAATTCAGCTCAGAAAAAAATAGGGGAGTTTGCCTTTAAATAGAGATAGGAAGGAGAATTATAATGGATAAAATTCAAAATCAAGAAATTGAAAAAATATTTAAAATAAAATCTGATTTTGAAGCTGGAAAAATAGATTCGTATATAATTGAGCCAGAGTATCTTGAGGCAGTTAACCTAATATATTCTATAGAGCTAAATACTCAAGAAGAGCAAATAAAAGATTTAAAAATAAGTATAGATAGGCTATATAGTAAAATGCAAGAAATAATAAAACTAAATAATAAAGAACAGTAAGAGGTATGCGTATGAATTATTATGAGATTTTAGAAGTAAGTGTTAATGCATCAAAAGAAGTTATAAAAAATGCTTATAGAGCATTGACAAAAAAATATCATCCAGACTCATATAAGGGAGATCCAGAATATGCTCAAGAAAAGATGAAAGAGATAAATGAAGCATATGAGACTCTTATGGATGACAATAAGCGTTTAATTTATGATTATGATAACGGTTTTAAAATTGATCCTAATGCACCAAAAGAAGAAACAGAAATAATAGAAAAAGAGGAAGAAAAAGCTAATAATACAAAAGAGAATGAAAATAAAGAAGACAAAATAAAGTTGCTATTAAAAAACAAAAAAATTATTATAATTGGAGTTATAATTTTGTTTATAGTTGCTTTTATGATTGGAATCCTACTTGCAGGTAGTGGGGATGATAAAAAAGAAGATGAGGATGAAGTAGTAGTTGAAGAGGATGTAGATGAGCAAGAAAACACTACAAATAACACTAACACATATAGACCAAATAATAATGTCCCTCAAAGACAAGAGCCAGAAGAGGTATATACACCAGAGCCAAAGCCTAATGTAGATGATACACAAGAGGAAGAGGATATAGATGAAAATATAAAGGAACCAGATGGTATATCATAAAAAGGAAGTCTAATTTTTTTAGACTTCCTTTTATACTTTATAGTGTATTGGTTCAGGAAACTTTACACCATGTGTATCTACAGTTACAGATTTCATTTTTTGATCTACAAGTGGTCTATCATAGGAATCTGTTGGAGTATTGGCAATTTTATCTACAACATCCATCCCCTCAATTACTTTACCAAAAGCTGCATATGAGCCATCTAAATGAGGAGCATCTTTGTGCATTATAAAAAACTGTGAACCAGCAGAATTTGGAAGCATAGATCTAGCCATTGAAAGTACACCAGCCTCGTGTTTTAAATCGTTTTTAAAACCATTCTTAGAGAACTCTCCTCTTATTGTATAACCAGGACCTCCAGTGCCAAGTCCTTGAGGATCGCCACCTTGAATCATAAATCCAGGAATTACTCTATGGAATATAACATCATCATAGAATCCTTTATTAATTAAAGATATAAAATTGTTTACTGTATTTGGTGCTACTGCAGGATATAGCTCTGCACGAATAATATCACCATTTTCCATTTCAATTGTTACTATCGGATTAGCCATATTAATCTCCTTTCATAAATTTGCTATATTATATCACAATTTTTATGTTATTGCTAATCATTTAGAGTATATTTGACTATTTGTGTATGCTCTGGTTTTTGTACATCTGTTAATGCAGTTATTACCATACCATGAGTTACAACAAGTACTTTAGAATAATTAGTATATTTTTCTAAAACGCTATTTACTCTGGAAATAATCTCATTTTTTTCTTCAAAGTTATCATCTTTATATACACATTTTCCATTATTTTCATCGTAGTGTTTTCTCCACTCTACTACCATGGAATAATCGTCATACATAAATGTTTTATCAGGGATCCATTCCATTAAATCAATCTCAACTTTTAATTCAAGATTAAGTTCTTTTGCAAGAATACTTGCTGTTTGTAGTGTCCTAGTATATGGAGAAGATAGAATAATATCAACGTTATTAAGTATTGGATTTTTAGATGCTTTTCTTGTCTCTTCTACTCCACTTTGAGTGATGGGTGCTAAATCATTACCGAATCCTCTGTAGTGTCTTTTATCAATTATAGAGTAATCTGGTGTGGCATGTCGCATAAGTAAAAATTCAGTTTTGTTATTCAAAATGTTACCTCCATTTTATTTAGATATAACAAAATATATCATATAGTAATAAAAAAAACAATTTATAAGTATAATTATGTACATATAATATAAATTGTATATGTTAATTTTATTACTTTATGATATAATTGTTTATATAATATAATGGAGGAATATATGTCATATATTGAGTTTAAAGATGTTGTAAAAGAATATCAAATGGGAGAGCTAGAGATAACAGCATTAGACAGGGCGTCATTTAGTATAGAAAAAGGAGAGCTAGTCGTAATAGTTGGTGCTAGTGGTGCAGGAAAGACAACAGCTCTTAATATACTTGGAGGAATGGATAATGCTACAAGTGGAAAAGTTATTGTAGATAAAAAAGATATAACAAGACTAAAAGGAAGAGATCTGATTAAGTATAGAAGAGATGATATTGGATTTGTTTTCCAGTTCTATAATTTAGTTCAAAACTTAACAGCTCTTGAAAATGTAGAGCTTGCAACACAGATTTGTAAGGACTCACTAGATCCAAAAGAAGTAATGGAGAAGGTGGGACTTAAAGATAGAATTAACAATTTCCCATCTCAACTCTCAGGTGGAGAGCAACAGCGTGTTGCAATTGCAAGAGCAATAGCAAAAAATCCAAAATTGCTATTATGTGATGAGCCTACAGGAGCGCTAGATTATAATACTGGAAAGCAGATTTTAAAACTACTTCAAGATACATCACGAAAAGAGAATATGACAGTAGTAATTATTACACATAATCAAGCAATAGCCCCTATGGCTGATAAAATAATCAAATTTAAGAATGGTAAAGCAATAGATATAATTAAAAATGACAATATTATTCCTGTAGAGAATATAGAATGGTAGGTGCTTATGAAAAAAGCGTTACTAAAAGATAGTATAAAAGAGATAGTAAAAACATATAAACGTTTCTTATCTATAATGCTTATGTCACTTTTAGGCGTTGGTTTTTTTGCTGGAATTAGAGCAACTGGACCTGATATGAGGCAGACTATAGATAATTATTTAAAAGAGAATAATGTCTATGATATTGAGCTTGTATCTACTTTAGGACTAACAGATGATGATATTGAGCTGTTAAAAACTAATCAGTATGTATCTGAGATTATAGGGACATATTCAACTGATGTATTAGTAGATGCTTCAAACAACAATCAACCGGTTGCAAAACTACTTGCAATGGAAGATATTAATAAGGTAAGGCTAGTTGAAGGAGAACTCCCACAAAACGATAATGAATGTGTAGTTGAAAAAGCCTTTTTAAGTGCAACAGGCTCTAAAATAGGTGATACGCTAGAAATTAGTGATGATGACGATGTAATAAAAAATGATTCATTAAAAATAACTGGTGTTGTAGAGAGCCCATTATATATATCTTCAGAAAGAGGAACAAGTAGTCTAGGAACTGGTAAGGTCAACTATTATATGTATATAAAAAGAGAGAATTTTAACATGGATGTATATACAAATATATATATAAAGGTTAAAGATTCTCAAAGTTATATTTATGGCTCTGATGAGTATACTGAGCTTGTAGATACAGCACTTTCTAGTATAGAGGGATATGAAGAAGAGATAAATACTAGAAGATATGATAGTCTAATATCAGAAGCAAATGAAAAGATAGAAGAGGCTCAGCAAGAGCTTGATGATGAATATAATGAAAATAATAAAAAGCTTGAAGATGCTCAGGCTGAAATTGACGACTATAGACAACAAATTGCAGATGGAAGGCAAGAATTAGAGCAAACTAGAACTGATACATATAATACTTTCTTAGAATATGAGACTCAGATTGCAGACGGAAAGACAAAGATAGAAGAGGCAAAGAATACTTTAGAAAGTCAAAAAGTTACTGCACAGGAAAATATTGATGCAGCAAGCTCAGCAAAGGCTACATTGCAAGAAAATATTGCTCAAATAGATTTAAATTTAGAAATACTTATAGATAAGTATAATGAAGTGTATGAAACATTAGAAAATCCTATAGGACTAACAGAAGAGGATATTGAATATTTAAAAGGAGTAAAGCTACAACTTGAAACAGAAAAGGAAAATTTAGAGAAGACTAAAATTGAGCTTTCAGAGAAAATATATACAATAGATACTACAATTGAACAAATAAATACATCAATATCTGAGGCAGAGCAGACAATAGTAGATCAACAGATAGCATTAACTGAAAAGGAGAATCAGATTTCTACATTAAAGTCTCAAGCATATCAGGCAATTGACGATGCAGAGGAAGAGCTTGATAGTAGTGAAGAGGAATTAAATGAGAGTCAAAAGGAGCTTGATGATAGTAGAGCCGAATTTGAAGAAAAAATTAAAGAAGCAGAAGAAGAGATAATTGATGCTAAAGAGGAAGCTTTAAATATTGAACATCCTAAATTATATATATGGGATAGAGATGACAATAGTGGATATAGTGGGTTTATACAGGATACGCAGAGCGTAGAAAATCTTGGTAAAGTGTTTCCAATTGTATTTTTTGTCGTTGCAACTTTAATAAGTCTTACTTCTATGACACGTATGGTAGAAGAGCAAAGACAGCAAATAGGTACATTAAAAGCTTTGGGATATACAAAATTACAAATATCTATAAAGTATATTCTATATGCAACACTAGCAACAATAATTGGTGGAATACTTGGTATGATTATATGCTTTTATACACTACCAAAGGTAATTTGGATGATGTATAGCTTAATGTATGATATTCCAAATTTTGTAGTAGAATTTAATTTTAGCTTGGGTACAATAGGACTTATTTGTGCTTTTGGATGCATAGTTGGTGCAACAATTTATGCATGTATTAAAGAGCTAGTAGAAAAACCTGCAATCTTAATGAGACCAAAGGCTCCAAAATTAGGTAAAAGAGTTCTTTTGGAAAAAATTCCTTTTATTTGGAATAAGCTAAATTTCACAACAAAAGTAACAATACGAAATATATTTAGATATAAAAAGAGATTCCTTATGACAATAATAGGAATATTTGGTTGTACTTCACTTATATTACTAGGATTTTTATTAAAAGATTCTATAGTATCGATAATTGATAATCAATATGGTAAGATTTTTAACTACAATTTTATCACGACAGCTAAAGAGTCTTTAACAAATGAAGATTTTAATGATTTAAAACTTGAGATTAGTGAAAATTCAGATATTGATAAAACAGTAGCAGTAGAATTTACATCTGCGACAATTACTAATTCTGATGCTGTAGAGGATGTTCAGATAATTGTTCCTGATATTAATGAACAAATATATGATGTCATAAATTTAGTAGATTTAAATGGAAATAAAATAGAGCTTAATAATGAAGGAGTAGTAATTACAGATAAGCTTGCAACATTGCTTGAAGTAAATGTTGGAGACACAATAACAATAACTACTAATGATGATGAAGAGATTCAAGTAAAAATAGATACTATTGCTAAAAACTATGTATATCATTATATGTATTTAACAAAGGATTTGTATAGTCAGTTATTTGAAGAATATTCACCAAATTCTTTATTGATAAATACATATGATATATCTGATGAGGCAAAGGATGATTTATCTAGAGAATTAGTTTCTAATAGCAAAGTACTATCAGTAACAAATATAGATAGTATGAAAGAAACAATTGTAAATATGATGGACTTATTAAAATATGTTATATGGGTACTAATAGTTTCAGCTGGACTACTTGCTTTTGTAGTATTATATAATTTAGAAAATATAAACATAAGTGAGAGAATAAGAGAGCTTGCAACTATAAAGGTACTTGGATTTTATGATAATGAAGTATATAACTATATATCAAAAGAGTCTACGTTATTAACGCTTATTGGAATTGCTCTTGGAATGTTTGGAGGTATTGTCTTAAATACATTTGTTTTAAAAACTTGTGAGATAAATGTACTTAGATTTGAGCCTAAATTAAATGTTTCTGCTTTTGTGATTGCTATATTAATAACTGTAGCATTTAAGATTATAGTAAACATATTTACATATTTTGCTTTAAAGAAAATAGATATGATTGAATCTTTAAAAAGTGTAGAATAAAGGCATATAAAGCCTTTATTTTTTTCTTCTATTGAAAAAGTATTAGTTATTATATATAATTAGTTTATATATAGAGGGGTTATATTATGATAAGATTTGATAGTGATTATTTAGAGGGAGCATATCCAAAAATATTAAAAAAGCTAGTTGAAATTAATTATGAGCAAGAGCCAGGATATGGCAAAGATAAGTACTCAAAATCTGCTGAAAATAAGATAAGAAAGGCCTTAAATTGTGATAACGTTGATGTTCATTTCTTGGTTGGTGGTACTCAGACGAATATGACAGTTATATCTAGTATATTAAGATCATATCAATCAGTTATTTGTGCAGATACCGGTCATATTAATGTACATGAAACTGGTGCAATTGAGTCTTTTGGAAATAAAGTTATGACTGCAAAAAATCATGATGGAAAAATAAATGCAAGACAGATACAAGAACTAGTTGAAGAGCAACGCAATTACGATCTTCCAGAGCATTTAGTTATGCCAAAACTCGTATTTGTATCGTTACCTACAGAATGCGGAACAAATTATACAAAAGAAGAGCTTAAGGAAGTATATGATTATTGTAAAGAAAATGATTTATATTTATATATAGATGGAGCAAGACTTGGATATGGTCTTGTTGCAAAGGATACAGATATAAAAATGGAAGATTTACCAGAGCTTTGCGATGTATTTTATATAGGTGGGACAAAGTGTGGTGCTTTATTTGGAGAGGCTGTAGTAATTATAAATGATAAGTTAAAGAAAGATTTTAGGTATTATATGAAACAGAGAGGAGCAATGCTTGCAAAAGGAAAGCTTTTAGGAATACAATTTGACGTCTTGTTTGAGAATGATTTGTATTTTAAAATATGTAAGCAAGCGGTAGAGCTAGCTTTAAAAATTAAAGAGGCAGCAATTGAGAAAGGATATAAGCTATATTTTAACTCTTTTACTAATCAGCAATTTATAATAATGCCTAATACGAAACTTAAATCTTTAGAAAAGGATTTTGCTTTTTTTAAATGGCAAAAATATGATGAGAAAAATACAGTAATAAGGATTTGTACATCTTGGGCAACAACAGAAGAAAATGTTAATAAATTAATAGAAAAGCTATAAATGTAAGTGATTTTTGGAGGAAAAATGTGCAATATAAATAATAGAGCAATGGAGCTTGCAATAGAAGAATCAAAGATAAATTTAGAAAATGAATATAAAAAAGGTGGACCTTTTGGAGCAGTAATAGTAAAGGACAAAAAGATACTTGCTTGTGCACATAATACTGTTATGGAAGACTCTGATCCTACAGCTCATGCGGAGATTAATGTAATAAGGAGTGTGGCAAAAAAACTAAACACTAATGATTTATCAGGATGTACTTTGTATACAAGTACAGAGCCATGTCCTATGTGCTTGTCTGCAATTATATGGTCAAATATAAAAGAAGTCTATTTTGCTAATACTAGATATGATGCAGATGAAATTGGATTTAGAGATGATGCTATATATAAGTATATAGAAGGAAAAAATAATGATATCCTAAAGGTACATCATATAGATAGTAAAGAGGCAAAAGAAGTATTTGAGAAATTTAAGAAAATAGAAAATAAAATAATATATTAAAGAGGGAGTGATTATATGACTAAGATAGATTATAGAAAGCAAAGTAATAAAGAGAAAAATTTAAACTATAAATTGAGATTTTTTGGTGGACTAGTTGCCGTAATTGGATTAATAATAGTTTTAATTAGCTTTTTTGTAATAAGTAATACAACATATCAAATCTTTGGATTTACAATTGGTTCTATAGTAGCTTTTATTGGTCTAATATTAGATGTTGTAGGCGAAATAATACTATTAAATGAATATAAAGAGCTAGAAAAATAGTATTTATACGATAATAAGGTTTACATATTGTAAAAAATGTGGTATAATTAAAATGTAATATTTCAATTCGACCATTCGCGTGATATTACCGTAGAAATTATAATAAAGAATGTTGAGAATCTTTCTTTATGAATGGCAAATCTAAACCATAGTAAAAATTATGGTTGGTTTTGCTATGAGTGAAGGGAGGTTCTTTTTTTCAACCAAATTTAAATATATAAGGAGATGTAAATATGAAAGAAAAAGATTTTTATGGAGAGATAGGAAATTGGGACTTTAGTATGATAAATTATACTGTAGAAAAGATAACTGATTGGGACATGTATAAAGAGATATCAAGCTACACTGATGAAAACTCTTTATGCCTAGACTTAGGAACAGGTGGAGGAGAAAAAGCAATAAAGTATTATCCTAAAGTCGGAATGCTTGTTGCAACAGACTTCTCTGAAGAGATGATAAAGACTGCAAAGTCTAATTTAAAAGGAAAAAAGAGAATAAAATTTGCACAAATGGATAATTTAAAGATAAATTTTCCAGATAAAATATTTAATCTTGTTAGTGCAAGACACACAGTTATAAACGCAAAAGAGATTTACAGAGTATTAGAGCCTGGTGGTGTAGTTGTAATTGAGGGAGTAGACAAAGGAGATTGTATTGAGTTAATGGATACTTTTAAAAAGGGTGATGTAGAGCGTGGAAAAAAAGCAATATCACAAATAGACTATGAAGATTTAGTAAATGCTGGATTTAAAATAATAAAAATGGTAGAGATATTTGAAAATGAGTATTATAAAACAAAAGAAGATCTGATGGCACTACTATTAAAGACACCAATAATAAATGATTTTTCTGACACTCATTACAAAAATGAGATAGAAGAGGAGCTATTAGACAAATATGTAAAAGAAAACACTACTGATAAAGGAATACTTTTAAAGAGAAAGTTATATGGAATAGTTGCACAAAAAGGCTAAATTTGCTTGCAGAAGAGACATAAAAATGGTATAATAATTTTTGCCTAATAAAAGATTATCTAAAATTAATTAATTGAGGAGGACATATGATGAATGAGACCGTTTATATTTTCAAACTTGATATGCAAAACAGAATTACACTGACATCTATGCTTAGACAAGTATATGACTTTAATGATTTAATTTATATGAAACTTCAAGTTATTGATGGAGAGAAGTATCTTCAAATTTCTGGCTATGAGATTGATTTTTATCAAGCAATCTCAAAGCAGGATTATAAAGGTAGAATTTCTATACCAAAGGAAGTTCGTGAAAAATTTGATATTCAAACTGGAGATAAGCTTGAGTCGTATGAAAATGAAGATGATCAAAATCATAGATCGCTACTTTTAAAAAAAGTTTTGAAACGTTAAAATTAAGAGTGAGTTTAAAAACTCACTCTTAGTTTTATTTGCTTTTAGTATTTTATATGATATAATTTAGAGTGTAGAAAAATGGGGTAAGAGCATGTTATTTAGTGTGTTGGCATTTTTAACATTAGTAATTAGTGTTTGTATAAAAAAGAGAAATAAGTCATTATTTGTTCAATCATTAAGTTGCCTTTTTGAATCAATTTATGATTTTATAATTTCAGCATATACTGGAGCTGTATTAAACCTTATAAATTTTATAAGGACTTTTATATTTATAAATAAAAATAGGATAAATAAGAGTATATATTTTTTTGTTTTAATTTTCTTTGAAGGAATAATTATAGCCAATTGTATATTTACATGGAATGGCTTAATATCATTACTACCAACAATTGGCTCAATAATAAGGACGTATTGCTTATGGCAAGCAAATATGAATTTAGTTAGAATATCAGGAATAACAACAGGATTATTCTATGGGGCTTATTATATCTACTACCAAAGCTGGTTTATGGTTTTAGGATATTTTATTTTATTATCAGTAGGAGCTTATGTGATTTGGAAAAATGATATAAAAAAAGAAAAGATTCAAAAAAATTAAGTTATTGAGTTTGTTAAATAATTACAATTTGAAAATCTAAAATTTATTTATTTTTAAAGGTTATTATGGTATAATTCAACTGTTAGAAATGGAGGAAAAATTATGGAATGGAATCAGATGATACCAGAATTTGATGTTTTTAATCTAGAGGAAAGCATTCACTTTTATGTTGATTTAATTGGTTTTCATATAGAATATGATAGAAAAGAAGACAGGTTTGCTTTTTTACAATTTGAAAATGTACAGCTTATGATACAAGAAATTGATAAAGAAAATAATAAGTGGGGAACAGGAGAGCTTAAATATCCTTTAGGAGTAGGAATAAACTTCCAAATAGATGTTACAAATATAGATGAGATTTATTCAAGATTAAAAAAAGAAAAATATAAAATATTTGTTGATATGGAAGACCATTGGTACAGAAAAGATAATGTTCTAATGGGATGCAGAGAATTTTTAGTGCAAGATCCTAACGGATTTTTATTAAGATTTAGTCAAGACCTAGAAAATAGGAAAATAGAAGAATAATTAGAAATTTATCTAAATAAAACCTAAAATTTGATTTAGGTTTTATTTTTTTGCAAACGATTTGCATAAAAAATCGCATAATTGCTTGACTTTACGCCAATATGATAATATAATAATAGCGATTATCAAATCAAATATCTGCTTTATAATGATTTTGGCAGAGGTTAGTGCATATGTAATTACATTGCAGATACAGATAGTCAAACAATATTAGTAGATGGACTTTTAAAGGAGGAGGTTTTTTTATGAGTAAAATTTCTAAGTCTGAATATGTTGCTCTAAGAAAAAAGGGCGAAAAGTACATGACTTTGCCAGTTCATGATGAGATTCTTTCAAGAATTTTAAAAAAGTCTGGAAAAAAGCTTAACTCTTTTTTAAATCAACCATTGGAAAAAATTCAAGACTGGCAACTTAAAAGAATAAGCTATATTGTGGATTATGCTTTTGAAAATATTCCTTTATACAGAAAGAAATATTCTGAAGTGGGATATAAAAAGGGAAGTATTAAGACATGGGATGATTTCTTTAAGTTACCATATCTTCATAAAGAAGAACTAATTGAAGGTTTTCCAGATGCGATTGTAAAAGATGTTAATGATTTTGTACTTTCAACCCGTAGTTCTGGTTCTAGTGGAAAGTTTGTTACAATTGCAGTATCTGAAGAGGCAATATACAAAGATACTTTGCAAACAGTTAGACAATTTAATATGCAGTCAGGAGGTAAATATAGACCTGAAGACACTATTTTATATATTTATACTTGCCCTTGGTGGGTAGATAATATAAATGGTGAATACAAGCAGGACTTTTTACCAACAACAACAAAAGTTGAGGATGCAGTAAATCATATTAGAAAAACACGACCAAGATATATTTCAACATATCCGACTTACCTTGAAAAGATTGCATCAACAGGAATTAAACTTTCAGATTATGGAGTAGAACTTGTAATTGTTCATTCAGAGCAATCAAATGTTATGCAACGTAAGATGTTAGCAGAAGCACTTGATGTGCAAGTTTTAGATGAGTATAGCAGCGAAGAGTTAACAAGAATTGCATTGGAATGTCCTATGCATCATTACCATTTGGAGGAAGATGCTTGCTTTATTGAGATTATTGACGATAAAGGAAACAAATTACCAGATGGTGAAACTGGAATTGTAGTAGGTACTAACCTTTTAAATACTGCAACTCCAATTATTCGTTACATTCAAGGAGATTTAGCAAAAATTACTATTTCACAAGAGTGTGAGTGTGGCGACAAAGGAAGAATTATTGAGGGGGTAAAAGGACGTAATATGGATTCTATTATTACACCAGAAGGAGAGTATATACCAGCTTCATGTTTTATGGATTTGGCATATAACTGGTTTTTGGTATATGAAATTCCAGTACACGGACTTAAGTACCAGTTTGTTCAACCGGACGTAAAGAGACTTGACCTTTATATTATTGAAGGAGAGTATTCTTTAGACTTTGATGCTATCAAAGAAAGTATCTATTCTTTGATACCACGTAGTATGGAGGTAAGTGTTCACAAAGTGGATAACTTACTCTATGATAAAGGGGTAAAGTATAGACCTGTTATTAGCTTTGTTAGGAGGTAGGATATATGAGCTATTTATTCGAAACTAAAAGAGTGATTGAACGGAAAGTCTTTAAAAGAGCTTCTAGCTTAGTAGAAGAAAAGATAAAGGAGATTCGTTCAAACACACCTAATTTACCTTATGAAAAGACCAAACTTGCTGAAGTGGAGATCAATAAATTCTTTTATGAAGGAAAAACTGTCGACAGAGTTATGATTGTTTTAAGATCTAATGGATGCCAGCATTACAAAACTAATGGTGGATGTTCAATGTGTGCACATTTAAATGGAGCACCACTTAAAGAGAAAATAACACATAAAAATTATGTCGAGCAGTGGAATTCTGTTCTTGATGGGAGTTTTGTTGAGAAAACAGATAAAGAATTTAATCTTAATGATTATCCTGTAGTTTGTGTATATAACTTAGGTAGTCTTTTAAATCCAGAAGAGATATCTGTTAAAACTGTTCAATATATCTTTAGTACTTTAAATAAGTATAAGGGTGTAAAGAAAGTTATAATAGAATCTAGGGCTGAATATGTAACAGAAGATATACTTAGCGCAATTCGCAAAGTATATGATGGGGTTGTTGAGGTAGGTATCGGCGTTGAATCTACAAACTTTTTAATAAGAGAACTATGTCACCATAAAGCGATTGAAAATACACAAATAATATCTGATGCAGTAGCTCTTCTTCATAAATATAATATGAAGGCACTTGCATATGTTAATTTTAAACCGATTTTTCTTACCGAGTCAGAGGCAATAGAAGATGCTATAAAAACATCAGTTGATTGCTTTAAAGATTTTAATTTTGATGCAGTGTCAGTTGAGCCAACATCTTTACAGGAAAACTCACTTGCAAATTATTTATATAATCTTGGATTATATAGAGTTCCATGGCTTTGGAGCTTAAGAGATATAATTCATGGTATTTACGATAGAATGCATGTTTCTAAACTAGATATAAGGCTTGGAGGATATTTTGATGAGGAAGTATTAAGCGGAAGTCAAGGAACAGGATTTGCACAAAGAAATGAGATATTTCCACATATGACATCTAGTAATTGTAGTTATTGTACTAATGAATTTGTTGAGGCTATTAAACAATTTAACATGACATATGATGTTAAAGATTTAGACGTTGTAAAGCCATGTAAACATTGCTATAAATTGTGGCAAGATACTAAAAAAGTCAAAGATTCTCGTAGTATTTATACAAGAATTGATGATGTTTTAGGAGGCGAATAATCCATGAAAATTGTTTGCAGTATATGTAAAAAAGAAATGGATTATCCTTTTGAACAAATTTGTCATAGACATCCTGAGTTAGAACTAGATTTAGTTCCACCTAATTTTTGGGATATAAAAGATTATTTACCAGAATTTGAGATTAAATTTTCAAATGATGGAAAAATAATCTTTCCTAAAGTTAGGAAAGAAACTAAATTTAAGGCTGGTAATACACCACTTATTAAATATGATGATAATATTTTCCTAAAGGATGAGTCAGTTAATCCAACAGGAAGTTTTAAAGATAGAGGTATGGAAAATCTTATGAATGAAGTTATCACTCATAAGAAAAAATCAATTTCTATTGTATCATGTGGAAGTGGTGCAATATCTGCTATTTTCTATGCAAGAGAGTATGGGATTAAATCTATTGTTTTTGTTCATAAAGGGATTTCTAAGAGTAGTCTTGCTCAAATAGAAAATGCAGATAAAGTTTTTTACAGCAAAGATTTTGTTACGAGTTACAAAGATTTTATGAAGTATTCTCTAAAACACAAAGATGTTTTTTGGGGCTTCTTAAATACAAATATCTCTTATATGCTTGGACTTAGGTCTATGTCATATGAAATAATTAGAGATATGAAGTCTGTACCAGATGTGGTTATTATACCATGTGGAAGTGGAATGGATATTGTTGCTCAGAATTTGGCATTTAGAGAAATGTTTAATGCAGGAGTTATCTCTAAAATTCCTAAAATTGGAGTTGTTGAAATAATTGGAGGAAATCCTATTAAACAGGGCTTTGAAAAGAAAATAGATGGTTGGTTAAATATAATCGACCCTATTGATTCTAAGACAATACTTTCTAATGATACATGTTTTAATTACAAGAAGATTTATGATATGGCTAGTCGTGATGAAGCTTTTTTTATCTCTGTTAGTGATAAACAGATAGATAAATTTATATTAGAACATCCTGAATTTAAAGCTAAATATGACTATACATCAATTTCTGCTATGGCTGCTTTAGATGAATATAAAAAAACGAGTAAAGAAAAAATAGTTGTTGTATTAACCTGTAAGAATAGAAATGGAGGTAAAATTTATGAATAATAATCATAAAGAAAAACTTACAATGTCTCAATACTTTGACATTGGACTTGAAAAAGGTGCACTTCTTATGGATGCATCCAATCTTGATTGGTTTACATTTCCTCTCTTTTCATGTATTAGACGGGAAATATACAGAACTCTTGAAGATCCAGATGAAGATATGGATTGGGGATATTCGTATCCTGGGGGAAAGACAAAGCTAAGAGAGCTTATTGCTTCTCATGAGAGTGTT
Organism: uncultured Clostridia bacterium; assembly: GCA_944386345.1. Classification (GTDB taxonomy): domain Bacteria; phylum Bacillota; class Clostridia; order TANB77; family CAG-465; genus CAG-465. The sequence continues at coordinate 19,144 of CALXAR010000005.1, read as the reverse complement.
ATTGAAGGTGAGACTATTACCAAAGATGAAGTTATTGTTGGAGGTAATGGAACAACAGGAGCACTTAATTTTGTTGCACAAGTTATTGCACGAGAATATAAATTTGCAGATGATATCGAGATAATTTATCCAGTGCCCGCATATGCCGGACTTAAGAAAAGTCTAACTTTTTATGGTATTAAAACTAATGTTATTTCTATGGATAAAAGCAACGATTACAAGATGCGCTATGAAGATGTTGTTAAAGGATATACAGATAAGACTGTAGCACTTTTAATTACAAATCCTGCAAATCCAGCTTGTAAATTTATTGATGAAGACGAGCTTGAAAAGATAGTTAACTTTTGTATAGAAAAAGACATATATATTATATATGATGCTATATTTGAAGAAGCTCCACTATTTAAAAATAAAAGAGTTCAGATTTTTAAGCTAGCAAATGACTATAAGAAGCTAATTAAAATTAAAGGATTTAGTAAAGATATTCCTCAGCTTAGCGATCTTAGATGCGGATGGACTATATGTAAAGATTCTAAAATTATAAATTGGCTACTTGAGCTTGGAGAAGCTGTTAATTATTCTAATTCTACATTCCTTGAGGCACTTGGAATTGTAGAGATGACTCAAAGAGTAAATGTAGATAGTGGAGATAAGTCACCAGAGACCTTAGAGTATATTAAAGAGAAAGAAGAATATCATAATCAGATTTTTACTCTGTTTAATGATGCATATGATTATCTTATGTCTCAAACAGATGTAGTAGAAAACGTTGTTTATCCAGATGCTGGAAATATAATGTATATTACTTTTAAATCTGATGTGTGTCGCAAAAAGGGTGTTTATACATCACATGAGCTCTTTGTATATATTCTAGAAAAGGAGAATATTTTAGTAACACCTGGTAATGTTTTTGGTTTACCACTTGAAGATATTAGCTTTAGGGTTACTATATCAAGAGGATATGATCAGTTTATGGATGGCTTAAAAAGGATTGTTGAATTGTTTAAGGAGGAATGTCCAAATGACAAGTAGATTCCTCGGATTAGATGCCAAGTCTAAGGGTGAAAAAGGATTTTGCTTTATAGGTATTGAGTTTTGCAGTGCAAAATATCTTTTTGGCGTACAAAAGGCTGCAGATAGGATACGAGAGTTATCTTTTAGATATGCAAATGCAGATGGAAGTAGCCTTCCTCTTAAAGTATATAGTCCTGAAGAAGGATATATTTTAAAAGATACAAAAGCTTATGACTTGGGAAATATAAGTGCCGATAATTTTAAAGAGCTTGATAAAAAGCTTCTAAGACTTGACCTAAACACTAATTGTATTCCAATTTTTGTTGGAGGAGACCATAGTGTTACATATAGTCTTGTAAAGAAAATGACTACAAATTACAAAGATGTTGTAGTAGTTCAGTTTGATGCACATAGCGATTTTATTGATGAGTTTTATGATTATCCTCATGGCTCTGTTATGAATGAGACTAGTAAACTTGAAGGAGTTTTAAAAATTATTCATTTTGGAATCAGAGGAAATCTTAACTCATATCCTGCTATAAGTGATAGCAAGGAAAAAGGAAATATAGTTATTCCATATAATGAAATTGGTGAAAAAATAGATAATCTAATAGATTATTTAAAAGATAAAAATGTATATATAACATTTGATACTGATTTCTTAAATCCTGCTATTGCGCCAGCGACAAACTGCCCTGAGCCAGGAGGCCCTTCATATGAGGAAGCATGTTCTTATTTAAAAGCCATCATAAATTCTTCAAAGAGAATAATTGGAGTTGATTTTGTAGAATATAATCCTACATGTGCAGGGGCTTCGCTTACGGGAATAACAATTGTTAATTTAATCATGGAAATGATGAGTTACATGACTAAATAAATAACACTACTTATTAACTTATAGAATGGAGGTATAAAAACTATGCTAGATGTAGAACTTAGCAATGTTAGTTTAAATTATGGATTTAAAAACATCTTAGATGGTGCAACATTCCAGGTTAACAGTGGTGACAAGGTTGCTATTGTTGGAGACAATGGAACTGGAAAAACAAGTATTTTCAATCTCATTTATGGGAATGAAAAACCAACTAGTGGTACTGTTTCAAAAAGAAAAGATGCCACAATTGGATTCTTAACACAGATTGCTCCTGAAGTTCAAGAAGATATAAATGTTCGGGATTTTTTAAGAACAGCTTATGGTGATATCGCTGGACTTCAAGAAAAAATGCATAAACTAGAACTTATAATGGGGGATCCAAATACAACTCCTGATGAACTTGAAAAAGCTATGAATTCTTATGGAAAAGCTCAAGAACTCTTTATGAATAAAGGGGGATATGAGATTGAATCTAATATTGATAAAATGGCTGGAAATCTTAAGATTACAGAGTTATTAGATCAAGAGTATAACTCTCTTAGTGGAGGACAAAAGACTATTGTGTGTCTTGCTCGCATGCTACTTCAAAAGCCTGATATCCTACTTTTAGATGAGCCTACTAATCATTTGGATATACCAACTCTTGGATGGCTTGAAGATTTTATCAAAGGATATAATGGATCAGTGATACTAGTATCACATGATAGATATTTTCTTGATAGAACAATAAATAAAGTGTTTGCAATAGCAGATGGTAAAATTAAGACATACTTTGGAAATTATACTCAATATGTTGAAGCTTTAAAAGCTGAAAGAGAAGCTCAAGAACAAGCATATGTTACTCAGCAGAAAAAAATAGCAGGAATGGAAGAGGCAATACGAAAAAATAGAGCTTGGGGAGCGCAAAGTTCAGAGAAAGCATACAGAGTTGCTAAGCAACTTGAAAGACGTATTGATGAGATGGATAAAGTTGATAGACCGAAAACACAAAAGGATATTGCTTTAAACTTCAATCAAGAGACAAGATCTGGTAATGATGTATTGTCATTAGAAGATGTAACGTTTGCATATCCAGATGGCGATGATATTATACTTTGTGGAGCTAATTTATCTCTTGAGTATAAAGATAAAGTATGCTTGATTGGAAAAAATGGCTCTGGAAAGTCAACAGTACTAAAACTTATTTTAGGTCAACTAAGTCAAATTGATGGGCAAGTTAAACTTGGAAGTAATGTCAAAATTGGCTACTTGCCACAAAATGTTTCTTTTGAAAATGAAGATGAGACTATTATTGATGAGTTTAAAAAGCATTTTAATGGAACATTAACTCAGACTTATTCAACTTTGGCAGCTTTTCATTTCTATGGTGAAGAAGTTCAAAAACGTATTTCTTCACTATCAGGTGGTGAAAAAGTAAGACTTAAGTTTGCAGAGCTTGTTCAAAATGATGTCAATTTTCTTATATTAGATGAGCCTACTAATCATTTAGATGTAAGAAATCGTGAGATATTAGAAGATGCTTTAAGTAATTTTGAAGGTACTTTGCTATTTGTGTCTCACGATAGATACTTTATTAATAAAGTGGCAAATAGAGTAGTTGAGCTAGAAGATGGTGAGTTTACTGATTATTTAGGTAATTATGATTTTTATCTAGAGCATTCAGATAACACTCCCACGCAAGGACCCGAACAAAAGGGTCCAAGAAAGGTACTAAAAAGATAATACATGACGATTTTACATGAGTGGGGTAGCATAATTGCTACAACTATGCTACTCCCTACTTTTATTATTACGATTGGAGGAATACTAAAATGAATAAAAAAGTAGAAGAATATATAAAATCTATTTTCTCTTCAAATTCTGAAGTAATGAAAAATCCTACATGTTATATATACGATTTAGAGGAAATTACTAATCGGATTGAAGAAATAGAACATTTTAAACTTGCAAATGTATCGTTGTATTATGCGATGAAAGCAAATCCAAATAAGGATGTGTTAAAGCATATTTTGTCACATAGAGCAATTTCTGGAGTAGAGATTGCATCTGTTGGAGAGCTTAATATTGCTAGAGACTCAGGACTAAAAAATGATTATGATGTACTTTTTACAGGTCCTGGAAAAACTCCTGTTGAGCTTCGTGAAGTTATACGTAGTGGCATACGATTTATAAATGTTGAATCGGTTGTTGAAGCTATACGTATTAATGAGATAGCTGAGATAGAAGGCATAGATAAAGTGGACGTGCTTTTAAGAGTAAATATAAATTATTTCTTAGATGGTGCATCTGAGTATATGGCTGGTATGTCAACTAAAATGGGAATTGATCAGTCTAGGTTTTATGAGGATTATGAATTGATTTCTAAGCTTAAACATATTAGAGTATGTGGATTTCATGTTTTTGCTGCAGATGGGGTATTAGATTATAAAATTTTGCTAAAGTATACTGATTTTGTATTTAAGTTTGTTAAAGAGGCAGAAAAAACAGTTGGCAAAGTAAAAGTTATAGACTTTGGGGGAGGCTTTGGAATAGATTATACAAAGTCTAATAGAACATTTGATACAAAGGCATATTTTGAAGGCTTAGATAGACTTATAAAAACATATTCTTTTGAAGATAAAGAATTTATACTTGAACTTGGCAAATATATTGTTGGTAGTGCAGGGTATTATGCTACACAAATTATAGACATTAAAGATTGCAAAGGAATGAAGCATATAGTTACTGCAGGTGGAGTAAACCATATGAGACTACCAATTGCTACTGACAGAAAACATCCTGTGTACGTTATAAGAATGGGAATTCCTAGACTTTATGATAAGCAGATTGAAGTCTCAAATGAGACAGTAGATATTGAAGGTCCATTATGTATGACCGAAGATAAGATATCATGGGATGAGCCAGTTAAAAGAGCAAGTATTGGAGATATTGTTGTATTGACTCAGTCAGGTGCTTATTGCTACACTGCATCAACTTTGTGGTTTTTAAGTCACCCACTGCCACTTGAGATAATAATTGATTAATTTTAGAATCCTATTATAATAGGGTTCTATTTTTTTGTATATATAGATATTTAATATATATTATGGTATAATAGTTTACACTAAAAAGTAGGAGATTTTATGAATTATAAGATAGTAAATGGCTCAGTATCATATGGGGCTGATACAATTTTAGAAGAGATAAATTTTGAGATTAAAGAAAAAGATAAAATAGCAATTGTAGGGCGAAATGGATGTGGAAAGACTACTCTTTTAAAAGCAATTATAGATAATAGTATGTTAGAGCAAGGCGTAGGCGAAACTAAATTTGGAGTATACAAGCAAGGCTCAACAGTAATTGGATATTTAAAGCAAATACAATTTGAAGATTCAAATATTTTAATGGTTGATGAGATTAGAAAAGTATACTCTGAAATAATAGCTTTAGAAGAAAAGATAAGTATTTTAGAGAAAAAACTACAAGTAGACTCCAATGATAAAAACATAAAGGAATATACTAATGCTCTAGAAAGATATAAATTACTTGATGGATATACATATAAAAAAGAGTATGAAACAGCAATATATAAATTTGGATTTACCAAAGAAGATATGAAGAAAACTATTGGTGAGTTCTCAGGTGGGCAGAAGACAAAAATTGCATTAATTAAATTAATATTAAGCAAACCTGATATACTGCTTTTAGACGAGCCTACTAATCATCTTGATATAGAGACTATAGAGTGGCTAGAGAGTTATCTTGAGTCATATCCTAAGGCTATAGTTATTGTGTCTCACGATAGAATGTTTTTAGATAAGATTGTAAATAAAGTGTATGAAATAGAATATGGGGCTATTACAGAGTACACAGGAAATTTTACAGCTTTTGAAATGCAAAAAAGAGTAAATTATGAAAAGCAGTTAAAAGACTACGAATATCAGCAAAAAGAGATAAAAAGGCTACAGGCTATAGCAGATAGATTTAGATATAAACCTACTAAGGCTAAAATGGCATTATCTAAGCTTAAAAAGATAGAGCAAATGAAAATAGTCGAAGAACCAAACAAATATGATTTAAAGTCCTTTTCTGCTAATTTTAAACTAAAAGAAGAAAGTGGAAAATTAGTACTTAAGGTAAGTGATCTACAAATAGGATATGATAAACCAATAGCAAAAATAAGTTTTGAGCTATATAGAGGACAAAAGCTTGGAATTATAGGTGCAAATGGAAAAGGAAAATCAACACTTTTAAAGACTCTTATGGGATATACAAATAGTATTAGCGGTGATTTTGAGTATGGTTATCATGTAGATAAAGAGTACTTTGATCAACAGATGGGATTTGAGGATGATAATAAAACGGTACTTGAAGAGTTTGAAGGAGACTTTCCAAATCTAACGATTACTCAAACAAGAGCCTCCCTTGCTTCATTCCTATTTTTCTCAGAGGATATTGATAGACAGATAAAACTCTTATCTGGAGGAGAAAAGGTAAGATTGCAACTATGTAAAATACTAAAGAAGGGTCCAAATCTTTTGCTCTTAGATGAGCCTACTAATCATATGGATATAGTTGGAAAAGAGACTCTAGAAAATTTACTTAAAGCATATACAGGTACTTTAATTGTTGTATCACATGATAGGTATTTTATTAATAAGATTGCAGATTCACTTTTAATTTTTGAAAATGATGAAGTAAAATTTTTTGATGGAACTTATCAAGAGTATATGCAGATTAGAAAAGACAATGAAAAAGATGATGAGAAAAATGTAAATATTAAGGAGAAAAAAACTAATAATCAATATTTAGAAAATAAAGAGAGAAATAGGGTACAAGGAAAAATAAAAAGACTTGAAAAAGAAATAGAAGAAAGAGAAGCAAAAGTGGAAAGACTTCATGAAGAGATGTCTAGTGAGGAAATATGTACAAGCTATGTAAAACTTGCGGAGCTTCAAAGTCAAGTCGACGAATTGGAAAAAGAAATAGAAGAAAAGATGGACTTATGGCAAGAGCTAAGTTCTTCTTTAGAATGAAAAAAGTGAGCTTAAAGCTCACTTTTTATTTGGCCTGAACAAGTGTTAAAGTCTTTACAAACCCATATGGGTCTTTTTTATAATGTACAATCTCATTAGAGAACAAATCGTATTCGGAAAAGTATCTTGCATTCTCAGGAGCAATTCGTTTTTCAAATATATATCCTAACTCCTTTGCCTTGTCTGTTGGAAGAGTAATCATAAGACTTGTGTCTATAACATAGTCTCCACATACAGCCCAAGCGTGACTTCCTTTAGGTGAGTTTTTAGTTCCTGCAAGTGCTGGAAATTTCCCATAATATAGATCTGAATTGGGAATATTTATAACTAAATATTTAGCAGTTAATCCACAATGACCAATATTTAGTCCTAGTTTAAAAACTTCATCTAACCGAGATACTTTATCTTCAAAATCTTTATTTAGTTCTATTGCGAATATAAAAGTCTTTAACTGTTCGTCCCACGCATATTGATTTAAGTCAATACCAATTCTTTCCGAGATAATCACTCTTAGATCTTCAGATGGTAACATTAGTATCAATCCTCCTAATCTCAATATGTGTGTATTATATCACAATATTTACGTTATGTAAAGTTTTAGGCTAAAAAAAGCCTTACTGTTAATTAGTAAGGCTTTTTGAATAATTATATAGTTTTTCATACTCTTTTTCTTGAATATATTTTCCTGCAACTTGTATATATTCTAAATCTTCAGAGAAATCAACTCCTTTAATAAGCTCATCAACACCATCAAGTGATAGTAATTCCTTCATCTGATCAAAAGTTATTGTATATTCATCATTTAGTTTAAGTAGTCTTGTAATATATTTAGTTATTACTACACTATAAATATGATGAACTTTTTTATATACTATATCACCTACTTGATTCTTATTAAGTGTGTCTAATATATATGAGACTACCATTAATGTATTTTTATAATTTCTTATTATATTTTTCCTTAAATGACTACTGCTTGCTGAATGTAGTATGTAGTGATAGCAAGCAAAATCATAAAAGTATACATAGTCTGTTGCCATTAATATGTCTAAAAAGAAAAGTAGATCTTCCATCATATGAATATTTTCTTTAAAAAAGAAATGTCCTTTTACAAAATCTGTTTTTAAAAGTAGTAAAGGTGAGTATGCCTTTATTTTATCATCAAATATATATGGTAGTAGTATTTGTCTTATATCATCTCTATTTAGCTTTTTATTTGAAATTGTATAAAGACTACCAGTCTCTGTAATTCCATTTTCAACATCTTCTTTTATATAATTAGCTCTTAATATATTTACATCAACTTCTAGCATTTTTTTATATAGCTTTTCATACATATCATGCTCTATATAATCGTCTGCGTCTAAAAAACTAATATATTTTCCTGTTGCATGTTCTATTCCTACATTTCTTGCCTTACTTGCTCCAGAGTTTGTTTGTGTAATAACTTTTATTCTATTATCTTCTTTTTGCCATTTTTCTACTATAGATAGACTATTGTCTTGTGACCCATCGTTTACTATAATTATCTCTAAATTTTTGTATGTTTGTGCCTTTATGCTATCAAGTAATTTTGTTATGTATTTTTCGGCATTATACATTGGTATTATTATACTAATTAAATCATTCATAATTATCCCTCTTTTTTCTATTATGGAAAAAGTATAGCATATTGAATATATAAAATCAATTCATAATACGTAAAGTTTTAGTTGTTTTTAGCTAATATGTAATTGGTAAAAATTTCTAAAAAAATAGTAAAGAACAAATGTTTACTTTTTAGAACTATAGTGATATAATTTTTTATAGAAAGGAGAAACACTAGCTATGAATAGAGATATTATTTGTATAGATTTAAAGAGCTTTTATGCTTCTGTAGAGTGTGTAGAAAGGAACTTAGATCCATTTACTACAAATCTTGTTGTCGCAGATCCTACTCGTGGAAAAGGTACTGTATGTCTTGCAGTTTCTCCTAAAATGAAGATGCTTGGGGTAAAAAGTAGATGTAGAGTATTTGAGATTCCTTCGAATATAAAATATATAATCGCAAAGCCAAGAATGAGTAAGTATATTGAATATTCTGCAAATATTTATGCTATATATCTTAAGTATATATCAAAGGATGATATTCATGTATATTCGATAGATGAGGCATTTCTGGATGTTACAGAGTATTTAAAAACATATAAAATGAGTGCTTTACAGCTTGCAAGAAAAATTATAAAAGAGATATATGATGTATATGGACTTACAGCTACAGCTGGAATTGGTACTAACTTATATTTAGCAAAGATTGCACTAGATATTATGTCTAAGCATAATGTAAGTAATATAGGATGGCTTGATGAAGAAAAATATAAAAAAGAGTTATGGCATCATAGACCACTTACAGACTTTTGGCAAATAGGTAAGGGCATAGAGAGAAGACTAAATAAGCTAAGAATCTATGATATGTATGATTTAGCACACTCAAATTATAATAGACTATTTAAAGAGTTTGGTATAAATGCAGAGCTTTTAATAGATCACTCTTATGGAAGAGAGACTTGTACAATTGCAGATATTAAAGCATATTCGCCTAAAAGTAATTCGATATCTACAAATCAAGTGCTATTTGAGGATTATACATGGCAAAAAGCAAGACTTGTTTTAAAGGAAATGGTTGAGCTAAAAAGCTTAGAGCTTGTTGAAAAAGGATTAGTTACAGACAAATTAGGACTATATATAGGTTATTCTAAAAATTGTATTAAAGCAACAGGAGGAACAATAAGACTATCTCTAAAAACAAATGTGTATTCAGAGCTTGTTAAAGGATTTTTAAAGCTATTTGATAGAACAACTAACATGGAAAATAAAATACGAAGAATAGGGATAAGTTTTCAGGATGTAGAAGAAGAGGAGAATATACAGCTTGACTTCTTTGTAGATGATAAAGCTATTTTAAAAGAAAGAAAGGTAGAATCAGCTATAATAAATATAAAAAATGAGATGGGAAAAAATTATATCTTAAAGGGAATGAGCTTTGAAGATGGAGCAACTGCAAAATTAAGAAATACGTTAATTGGAGGTCATAATGCTTAGTAGAATGAATAGAGCAAAACAATTTCTACCTTTTGATGCTGTAAGCGGGTTACAAAAAGCCTTAAGAGAAAAAGAAATAGAGTATGTAAATAAAGCTGAACTTAGTGAAGAACAAATAGAGCAAATATCTAGTATTTTAACAATGATAAAAGATGGAGAAAATATAAAGGTTGTGTATTATGTGGATAATCAATATAAAGAGATATATGGAAAAGTAAAAAAAGTTAATACAGTAAAAAAGAGTATAATAATTAATGATATTGAAATATTTTTTACAGATATATTTACTATAAAAAGAGGGCATTAAAAAACTCCTCACTAAGATAGTGAGGAGAAATTTATTTAGAGTCAGGAACTCTTCCTAAAGTAATATTGTCTACATTTCTAGCTTGAAGAGAGACAATAGGGTTTGGGGCTTTTTCATATCTATAATCTATTTTAAATTTATTAATTGTATCACAGATAACATTATGACTAGGTACACAATCAAGATCAGAATTTACTATTGACTGATAATAGAAAAAGTTAGAATCTAAAGGCATAAGATTTACGGGGCAATAATCCTCTTTTAAGCAAGTACATGTTACAGTATTTTTTAAGACATCACGTACATATTCAACATTTGGTCCTAAGTTTAATAACTCTGGAAAAGCTCCTTCAGATATTACACAGGACCAGTGCTTGTTTTCGTATTTTTCTAGCAAATCAGCAGAGAGTTTAAGGTTTGCTACTTCTTGATAGAAACATTCTTTCCAAACACATTTTGCTTGTGGGTTATCTTCACTTTGTAGACAAGAGTAGTATAGATAGCATCCAGTATACATATGCATAACTAAGTTTTCGAGTAGAGTTAGGTTTGTATTAAGCAAGCTACCATAGTGAGTTACATGATCCTCTTCTACCATACCGATTTCTTGATATAGTCTTCTACCTAAATCTGAAGGATATAAGTTACATACATTCATATAAAAGTTCATAGTCTGTTGCTCAGCAGCAGTTATTATGTTACAGTGAAGCTTAGTTATAGTATGTGCTTCCGAGTCGGTTGATCGTCTAATTGTATCTACTGGATGTCTGTGATGCGCTATTGTTGGTCTTGCTGGCATAATTTCTGTATATTTTCCAACAAGATATTCGGCATTATTTCCATACTCAAGCTTCATAAGATTAGCATATCTATATAAATGATCAAAATCTTCAAGTAGAGCAAAATCTAGTGCTTCTTTTACATATTGATCAGGCTCACATTTGGCAAGCTTAGCAGTTAAATCGACGGCAAGTAGCTCATAAAGAATAGTCTCTTCTAAAATATTTTCGTTTTTAGGCTTTAGGCATTGAACAAGCTTTTGTTGTTGCTGTTCAATTCTTCTTATTTTAGCGAGTTCTCTTCTTAGATCGTTATCTGGACAGTTTCTACTAAACTGATGTAGAAAAAATACTTGTTCTGTTTCACATCCATTCATTAGTATAACTCTAGCTTTAGTATAAGGACTTGTAGTAGCTTTATCATATGGTACAGGATAGATGTTTTTCCAATTATAGTATTTTTGGCCTGTTATTGGACTATTAAAATCAAATGGGTTCATAATTAACCTCCTTTATATAATACATATGTATATTAATTTAAAATAGCACAAAAAAATAATACCTCAAGTAATATTGAGATATTATTTTCTTAGTGTTAATGTTTTTATCTTGAAATCTTTTGAATTATATCCCCACGGATTAGATAGAAACCTAGTACCATCTTTTTCAAAATCTTCTTCAAAATGATCGTGACCATATATCCAGTAATTTGCTTTAAAGTCATCAATATCTGTAAAGTAGCAGCTATTATTCTTTTTTGGATTATTAATAGGAGGAATGTGAGTAATAATTAAGTCTATATCTTGTGGTAAATTATTATACCATTTCATACTATCTAAATGAAGGCTTTGTATTTTTTCTTTTTTAGATAAGTCAGATAATATAAGTCTTGAATCATTTGAATACATATAATAAAAATACCAACCAGGTATAGATTTAGGCAGATACCAAAATGTATCTCCAGCTATTAAAAATCCGTTATAATTAGTAATACCATTATTTTCATTTGTCCTATCCAAAAATACTACTTTATCGGTACTATTTGCAAGAGTACATATTTCTTTTAGTTTATTTAAACTGCTATTACTATATTCTTCTTTCATGTTACTATTTAATACTCTAGAAATATAATACTCATGATTGCCTGCTACGTATATCACTTTATCATAATATGCTGAGCAGAGCTTAAGAAATTCAATTGCAGACTTAGTAAATTCACTAAGGTCTCCTGCTACTACAAGAATATCTCCATTTACTTTTGGCTCTATATTTTCCTTTATAAATCTTTCCATGTCAGTTTTATCATACCCGTAAGAATGTGCTTTTATATAATAACTAAGATGCAGATCTGATACATAATCAATTCTTAATTGAGTCAACTATATCACCTCACAATAAATTTATTTATGAATTAAAATATATAAGCATGAATATTATAGCATAAAACGTGTGACTTGTATACATAAATTGTTGAATATATAATTGTATTATGATAATATATAAATTAGGAGATAGAAGAAATGTTTGATGATGTAGAATTAAAAATTAAAAAGAAAAACAAGATACTTTTCTCAAGAAATAGTCTTTGCTTACAAGAACTATTAAATCTTATACGTAAACAAAAGCATAAGACACTGGTATTATGGGCTTTTTGTTGTGTTGAAGAGTTAATAAAAATATTTAATGAGAAATATCCAGATGATTTTAGATTAGCTATTGCATACGAAACGTGTAAAAAGTGGGCAAGTGGAGAAATTAAGATGAAAGAAGCAAAATTACGTATAATAGAGTGTCACAGTATTGCAAAAGAGATAGATGATAGATACTATATTGCAATATGTCATGCAATAGGACAAGGTCTTTCAACTATACATGTTGAGACTCATGCAATTGGGCTTCCAATTTATGAGCTTACAGCAATTGTATTAAATAATAAAGCAGATTACAAGGAGAAAGTAGAAGAAAAAATAAAATGGTATATAGAAAGGCTTAAATACTATGAGGATAATGTGGATAATATAAATATTAAATGGGCAGATTTCCTAAAGAAAGATGTACAAAATAAAGAGATGAAATTATATAATAGTCAAAAAAATACTGCTAAATAATAGCAGTTTTTTTATACTCCATATTGAAATGGCGGAGTATTATATATAAAAGAATTATTTGAGATAGTAACAAATTTTATAGAAAAGATATCACAGTATAAAAGATTATTGTCTTGTACGGAACGTAAGACTATATAGCTTGCTCCAACTTCAAGTAAAATACCAATTCTATCTTGTAAACTAGAGGTACCAATAAGAAATTCAACCTTTAGTAGTTTGCCTATGTAGTTTCTTAGAAACCCTGGAGTATAAATAGAATTTGTAAGAGTTTCTGGCATGTTAGAGGGACTAGTTGTATTATTATTAAGCTCTGCAACTTGACGATTATCTGTATTATTTATCATATAAATTTCTCCTTTCATTTATGTAGTAGCATATACTTCAGTAGGCTCAAAAAAACAATGATTTAATATTCTTGTATGTAATCTACCGCTTCCATTATATGGAAACTCTTTTGGACATGTTGGTCTATATGGATTCATAAACCAAAGACATGTTCCAACTTCATTTAAAATATTTCCGCTTAAAGCCCAGTCAGCAATTGCATAATGGATATCTGTTGGTGTCATATTATATAAGTTTTGAGGATTATATGCTCCGTTTAGCATATCAGTTGCACAGTTAAATTGTCCTGTTTGAAATATAATATTTCTTATATTTCCACCTTGAGATATTCTAAAATATTCACCCTGATTTGCATTTACTCTGTTCATTATAACTGATGCAACTGCTCTCATTCCATTGTCGCCTTCGCCACCAGCTTCACACATTATTATTCTTGCTAACAATTCTCTGTCTGAATAATTCACATTATCACCTACTTTTATATAGTATTTTATGAGTAAATATTTATATTTGTTAACTAGATTTATTAAAATTTAAATTATAAATTTTTTGTATTGTTTTAATACTATATGTATAAAAAAATCTTTTTATAATAAAATGATATTAATTATATATTTGTGTTGACTTTTAAATTACATTGTGATAAATATATCATGTAGTCGACATTTTACGACTGAAATAATTATTTTGGTTAGGAGGGAAAAACTCGATGATTAACGAAATTTTTTGTAGCTTGGATCCAAAATGTAAGGATCCAATAGGCCCAGCAAAAGAAGGAACCGAAGTAAAATTTAGTATACGGATGGATAAGTTTAGTATAATAGAGAATCCAAAACTCGTTATATTTAAAATAGACAAATGGGATGAAAGAAAGGAGATTGATTTGAAGCTTTCAGAAGCTTCTCTTAATAACAACTATTATTCTTGCTCTTTTGTACCAGATTGTGCAGATGTATATTATTACTATTTTACTCTAGATATTAACGGAAAACATGTAGAGATACGTAAGGATAGATTTTCAAAGTCGTGCTTTGGTGGCAAAGAAAATGAATGCTTCCAACTTACTGCTTTTACAAAGGATATCTCAGTTCCAGATTTTATGAAAGGAGCAACATTCTATCAGATATTTCCAGATAGATTCTATAATTCTGGCACTCCAAAAGAGAATGTACCAGAGGATAGAAAAATTCATGGAGATTGGTATGAAAATCCAGATTATTTGCCTGATGAAAATGGAATCATTTTAAATAATGATTATTTTGGTGGAGATTTAAAGGGTATAACTCAAAAACTAGATTATATTAAATCTTTAGGTACTACAATTATTTATTTAAATCCAATTTTTGAAGCACATTCTAATCACCGCTATAACACAGCCGATTATTTAAAAATCGATCCTTTACTTGGAAAAGAAGAGGACTTTAAGGAACTCTGTGAAGAAGCTAAAAAAAGAGGGATACGAATAATACTAGATGGTGTATTTAATCATACTGGTTCGGATAGTATCTATTTTAATAAAGAGGGACGTTATGCAACAATAGGGGCATATACAAGTCCAGATAGTCCATATTATAATTGGTACTGCTTTTTTAATTATCCAGAAGGATATGAGTCATGGTGGGGACACAAAACATTACCAAAACTTAATCAAAATGAGGAAATGGTAGTGGAGCATTGCTGTAATGTGGTAAAAAAATGGATTGGACTTGGAGCGTCTGGATTTAGACTAGATGTTGTAGATGAAATTATGAATCATGTGTTATATAGGATATCTAGAGCTGTTAAACAAGAACAGGCGTATGGCTCTCAAGCTTCTATTATTGGTGAAGTATGGGAAGATGTTTCTACTAAAGAGGCGTATGGAGAAAGGAAGCATTATTTTACTGAGAATACACTTGATAGTGCAATGAATTATGTATATAAAGATGCACTATTTTGGTATTTTGAGCATAAAGATGCAGAAGGTCTTCTTGATGCAATCTTACGAACAATAGAAAACTATCCTAAAGATAATCTTGATGCAATGATGAACATGATATCTGGTCATGATATTGAAAGAGCTATAACAAGACTTGCAAAAGGACCTGCAAATGGTACTGACAGATTCTGGCAAGCAGACCATGATTATATGGATCCACAAACATATGAAAGAGGCAAAGATCTTCTTAAAAAGATGGCTGTGCTTCAGTATTTCTTGCCTGGAAATCCATGTCTATACTATGGTGACGAAGCAGGAGTTTATGGATATAAAGATCCACATAACAGAAAAACATATCCATGGGGAAGAGAGGATATAGAGCTTATTAATTTCTTTAGACAACTTGGTCAAATAAGAAATGATAGTAAGTTTCTTAAAGATGCAAGATTTGTTCCAATAATTTTTCATGGAGGACTATGTACTTTTGCAAGAGAGTCTTTAGAAAGTGATGAAAAGCTACTTGTCGGAGTAAATCTTTCTGATAAGCCATTTGATTTAAGCTTTGCTGATTCTCAAGAGATACTTTATACTTCTGGTCCACAAAAGGTTAAAAAACTTGTTCCAAATAGTTCCATAATTTTGAAATGAGCCTACTAGTGTGTCGTATATATTACGACACACTTTTTATGTGTGAGCTTTATTTATACTTAAGTTTATAGTATAATATTTTTATTAATTTATTATATAATAAGGGGTAATAAAATGATTTATATTACAGGAGATTGTCATTCAGACTTTACAAGATTTTCAACAAAAAGATTTCCTATACAAAAAGAGATGACAAAAGATGATTATATTATTATTTGTGGAGATTTTGGTGGAGTATGGGATTATATTTTGGAAAGTAAAACAGAAAAATATTGGCTAGATTGGTTAAACGAAAAGAATTTTACAACTTTATTTGTAGACGGAAATCATGAAAATTTTACAAGATTATATAAGTATCCTGTAGAAGAGTGGCATGGTGGTAAAGTTCATAAAGTACGAGATTCTGTATTTCACTTAATGCGTGGAGAAATTTTTAATATAGATGATAAAAAGTTTTTTACATTTGGTGGAGCAAGTTCACACGATATAAAAGATGGAGTATTAAACTTAGATGAAACTGATAAGATAAATGAATACAGAAAAAGGGGAGCAGAGTTTAGAATAAGAGATTTTTCGTGGTGGGATTTGGAGCTTCCTACAAAAGAAGAAATGCAAAGGGGAATAGAAAAATTAAAGAATGTAGAATATAATGTAGATTATATTATTTCACATTGTGCCCCTACAAGAGTACAAGCTTTGATTAGTAGTAAATATGATAAAAATTATTTTACAGATTATTTGCAAGGAATTTATGAGAAAACTAAATTTAAGAAATGGTATTTTGGACATTATCATAATACATATCAATTAAACGAGCAATTTATAATGTTATATGAAGATATTGTCTTAATTAAATAACTGCAATAGAATATGGGGGAAACATATGTATTATAATGTTTTAAAAAATTTAAGACTTTTAAATGTAAAATCAAAGAAAAAAATGTTAGTTATCTTCTCATGTATTAGTATGATAATATTAATTACTTGTATAATTGCATTTGGCATACAACTATATAAAAACTACAATTATGAGGTTATAAGTGCAAGAGTTACAAACTATAACACAAGCGATTCAAACAATGTTTGGACCGAATTTTCATACGAATATGAGGGCAATCATACTGTAAAACAAAAAGGCCATTCGTATTATATGATTATTGGTAGTGATATAGACTTACTTGTAAATCCTAGCGATCCTAGTGATGTTGAAGTCTTAACAAATATATTTGCAGTACCTAAAGTTATATTTGGAGTATTTGTTATTTGCTTTTTCTTTACTGGTATAATAGCAATATATTATTTTAGAGATAAGAATAAAGAGAATATAAGTTAATAGAAAAAAGTTGTTGATTTTTATTATCTTTTAAATTATCATATATATAGTATGAAGAAAAAATGAATATAGAGATAATAAAAGCTGATATAACAGAACTTGATGTTAGTTGCTAAAGTAAATGTTGCAAACTTTTCATTGTTAGAAGATGAAAGTGTTGATGACAAAATATATTAAAGCTTTAGAATACAACTACTGATATCGCACTATAATATTCTAAATATTAAAAAAATATATTTAGTTTGTTTTAGAGATGTTTAGGTATAATAAATTTTTAAAGATAAAATTAAAAGAATAATAAAAAAATGTGGAGGATAAAATGTTAAATGTTGTTGCAGCAGTAATAGAAAATGATGATGGAAATGTTTTAATTGCAAGAAGAAATTTAAAGAAAGTCCAAGGAGGACTATGGGAATTTCCCGGGGGAAAGATTGAGCCTAATGAAACAAAAGAAGAGGCAATTATACGAGAGATTAAAGAGGAATTAACAATAGACATAAAAGTAGATAAGTATTTAGATGAAAAAGAATTCGATTATCCTGAAAGAGATATTAATTTAATTGCATTAAAATGTAGTATCGTTAATGGGAATATTAGTTTAACAGAACATGAAAATGCTAAGTGGGTACCTAAAAATGAATTGTATAAATTTGATTTTGCACCAGCAGATTTGTTTATAGTTAAACTATTAAATGAAAGAATCAAATAAATAAAGTAAAAAAATTTGCTAAGGATAATAGTATATAATATAATTAATGACTATATAAATTGGTTTATGATAATAATGAAGTGATATTTGTGAAAAAGTTTTTGGTGTTATTTATAGTGATTATATTAGTAGTTATTGCAGTTTTTCTTGGACTTAACTATTTAAATGATAACGATAGTATGAAGAATATATCAGATATAGAGAGTAATAATGATGAAAATGATAATAATATAAATTCTAGTTTGTCAAATAATAATGCAAACGAAGAAGAAAATAATGATGTAGAATATAATTCAACTTTGTATATTGGTACAGAGAATAATTTTAAGGAATATGGTGTAGATATTAATAAAGAGGCAGACGTAATGGAGCAAGCAAAACAAATAGTCGAAGAAATCGGAGCTGTTTTAGGATATAACATTGAAGTTGTTGATATTGTAAATGGCAAAGGTGGAATAACAGTTAATTTTAGTTCAAATTCTGCACCTTTTAATATGGATTCATATGTTGGAAATGGTAAAGTAGAAATTAGCGATGAAAAAAATTTAGTATATACTATTTTTGATAGTATTCAAAAAACTTTAAAAGAGTATTTTGGAGGTAATCCAGATATTTGGTATGTAGTAGAAGATCAAGAGATAACAATTGATACAATAGAGCCAGAGCTATATTTACCATATGAAGAACCTTATCAAGGAAGTAATGCATATAAATAATAAAATAGCGGGGCATGAAAGCCCGCTATTTCTGTATAATATTAACTAATTAAAATTATTTTCATATAATAAATATTATATAAATTTATAAAATATTTTGTAAAAAACTATTGATTTTTTATATAACTGGTGTTATAATTATCTTCGTATCGGGGTGTAGCTCAGTTGGTAGAGCGCGTGGTTTGGGACCATGAGGTCGCAGGTTCGGGTCCTGTCACTCCGACCAAAAGAAAAATATTCTTGAAAGGCTTGAAACTACTATGTTTCAGGTCTTTTTTTATATATAAATTTTATTGC
>CALXAR010000004.1 GCA_944386345.1 uncultured Clostridia bacterium | reverse complement strand
CGATAATCTCTGCCATTTTTTCTTGTGTAATATTTTTTTCCTTTCTCTTAATAATTAAATTTTTAAACACTCTATCACCTCTTTTTGTATTCTAACTACAATTATAATACAGTATTTTTTTTGTATTGTCAATACATTTTTTAAAAGTTTTTTATGTTTTTGGATTATTAATACAATTATGTAAATTGTATTGACAATAAAACTTTACTTTAGTATAATTGTCTTGTAAAGACATTGGAAGGTGAAATTATGACTTTAGGAAATAGAATAAAATTTTTGAGAAAAAGAGCTAATATTACGCAATCTGAATTAGCTGAAAAATTAAATTTATCATTTGGCACAATTTCAAAGTATGAAAAAGATGAAATATCTATTCCTTCAGAAACATTATTAAAAATTGCAAATATTTTTAATGTTTCTACCGACTTTTTATTAGGACGTGTAGATATAAAAAATGAATCAATAGCAATAGCTGCATCAACAAAAGATAATATTGATCTATCTGATATCTGTGATGAAGATAAAGAAGCTATAATGCGATTTGTCGAGATGGCTAAAAATAAAGGAAAAAAATAAGGTGATTTTATGGAATTAATTATTGGAATTGTACTAATTTTATTAATTTATTTATTATACTTAAAAAATACTCACAAAACTGAGAAAAGTAATGAAACATATATTAATACCAGTTCTCAAAATGTTCAAACTGAAAAAGAAAATATAAATTCAAAAAGAACACAGAGAAAAAAAGAAAGAGAAAAAGAGTACTTGGATACGTTTAATTCTATGAAAATGCTTTCTCCCACTATTTCTTCTGAGCCTACAAAAAGAAAATTCTTAAAGGATATTCCTGCAAATTTTAAAATTAGTATTATTAGAAAAAATACTTCTCCAGAAAAGCTAAAAAATTTTATTGTAATTGATACTGAAACGACTGGCTTAAAGCCATCACAAGATGAATTAGTTGAAATATCAGCAATAAAGTTTACCGATGGTAAACCAACAGAATGCTTAACTACTTTAATTAAGCCTAAAAAAGGAATATCAAAAGAAGCATCAAAAATTAATAATATAACTGAAGAAATGGTTAAAGATGCACCAAATGTAGAATATATTATACCAACTTTTAATGATTTTATTAAAGGATATAACATTGTTGGATACAATGTAGCTTTTGACTTAAAATTTCTTTATGTAAATGGTATGGACTTTTTTAGTGAAAAAAGATTCTTTTATGATGCTTTAGATTTATCTAGAAAAGTATATAAAAATGTTTTATATGACTTTAAATTAGATACCGTAGCAAATGAAATGGAACTTTATAGATCAAATGCTCATCGTTCATCTGATGATGCTTTTGTTACTGGTATTATATTCAGAGACTTAGGTAACTATATAATAAATTCCTAATTTTTTACTAAAGATAAAGCACTACAAAATAGTAGTGCAATTATATATATTTTAAAAAGAACGTTTGTTTATTTAAGAGGTGACAAATATGGAAACTTTAGATTTATACAAGTTGGCAGAAAATGAAAAAATAACATTTTTTTATGATGATATTAATGATGCTAATGGTGCTTATTTTAATAACTGTATTTTATTAAATAAAAAAATTATTAATACTGATTTAGAAAAAGAGGTATTAGCAGAAGAACTAGGACATCATTTTATGGGTGTCTTACCTACTCCACCGTTTAGTACAGATTATTATAATAAATTATTACGATCTAAAAATGAGTACCAAGCTAAAAAGTGGTCTATAAGAAAACTTATACCATTTAACAATTTAAAAAAGTATTTAAAATTAAATATGAATAAATTCGAAATAGCTGAAGAAATAGGTATAAGTGCCTCTTTAATCGAAGATGCATTTAATATATACAATAATGATTTAAAGGAAGTGATAAATAAGTTAAATTAAGTGAATATTGTACAAAAGAAGGGATGTGATATTATGGCTGGAAGTTATACAAAACGTGCTAATAGTTACAGACTAAGATTTACATACAAAGGAAAAACATATTCTAAAACAATAAAATTAAGTAAAGGTCAAAAAATAGAAAGAGAACTAGATAAATTTGTTGAAGAAATAAAGGATGGTAACAATATAAGTAGTAATATAAACTTTATAATATTTGCTCAAAAGTGGTTAGACGATTATGCAAAGCCTAATTTAAGAGAAAGAACAGTTCAAGGCTATAAAGATTATCTTAATTTAAGATTAATTCCTTATTTTGGCAATATGAACTTATCTGACATACAATTATATGATATTCAGAAGTTTGTCAACTCACTATCTTCTACTCTATCTTCTGAAACCATAAGAAAATATAAAAATTGCTTATCATGTATATTTAATTATGCTGTAAGATGGAATTTCTTGAAGTTTAATCCATGTAATGGTGTTATTATTCCAAAAGGATTAGATACATCTGTAAAACCTGTTTTTTTAACAAAAGATGAAGTTAAACAATTATTAATATATTTAAACAAAGAAGAGTTAAAATATCAAATAATAGTTCGTTTAGCTCTTCAATGTGGGTTAAGAAGAAGTGAGATTTTAGCTCTTACATGGAAAGCGATAGACTTTAATAATTGTACTATTAGTATATTTCAAGCAACATCTACTATAAAAGGAATTGGCACTATTGTTTCTGGTACAAAAAACGAAAGTTCTATAAGAACTATACATGTAAAAAAAGAAATTTTAGATTTAATAAAAAAATTACCTAAAGAAAATGAATTAATTTTTGGATATATTCATAATGATACAGTTACTAAATGGTTTAATAAATTTTTAAAAAAATATAATTTAAAACATATGCGTTTTCATGATCTAAGACATACACATGCTACACTTCTAATTGCTAATGGTATTGATATGAAAACTGTTTCTTCAAGACTTGGACATTCAAATATAAGTACTACAATGAATATATATACTCATGTTCTATCTGAAAACGATAAAAAAGCTAGTGAAGTTATTTAATAATTGATTAAAGTCTGGACAAATTTTGGACAAATTTTAAGTAAAAATATGTAATATATAGTATTAATTAGTAATGTTTTTAAAGTCAAAAAAATATCAAGCTTTCTCTATAAAAAGCTTGATATCAATACATTTTCTTTGGTGTCCCAGGAGGGATTCGAACCCCCGACCCACGGCTTAGAAGGCCGTTGCTCTATCCAACTGAGCTACTGGAGCATCCGTACTATTATTTAGTACTCTAATATAATAACACAGTTGAATTAAAAAATCAAGTATTTTTTGTATTTTTTTATAGTTTATTTGTATCTATTATAAATAAAGGTACCTCCATTTCTTCCTTTGTAAGTCCGGCGTGTCTCGCTTCAAGTAAGAAGCCGACTTTTTCCCACTCAAGTGCCTTATCTGATATACCAAACGCCATATAATCTCCTACCACATCATCAATTCTTGGATTTTTTTGTCCGTTACCAAATAATTTTTTATCCAATATTTGCTCTTTTGTTAAAAGAAGAAAATCTTTTCCAAAAACCTTATTAAATTCTTTAGCAAAAACCTTTTTATACTCATCTTTTACATATAAGTTGACAGCTCGACTTTCAATACTTGGTCTTCTAACTAGCATCTCTTGTATTTTAGGGTAATCTTCTAAATAAAGCGTTGTTGTATCTATTAAGCCATGATCTGCCATTACTATTATTAGTGAATCATCTAAAACGCCAGCAAGTTCACATACTAAACTATTAATATATCTTATATTTTCTTTTACATACTCATGCTCTACTCCAAGTGCATGCATTACAGAATCTGGTTCTTCAACATAAGTATATATAAAGTCCTCTACATCATTTTTGGCAATTGAATGAACTTTTCTTAGCATCTCTTCACAACTAAATACAAACTCATTTGTATCAGAATATTTAGATATATCATGTGGAGTTACAACTCCTTCTGTAGTCTCTCTTATTATATCAAATATATTTTTATATCCCATATATTTTTGTGCTACACTATACTCTTCGACTTTTTCGTTACTATCTTGATATGTATTTTTAAATACAGTAATATTTGCATCATATTCTCTAAAATACATATCCCAGCCAAGCCAAGAATGCTCAATTGGAGTTTTACCACTCTCAATAGTTGGTATTGCACATCCTGTAGTTGATGGGCAAACAGAAGAAATAGTTCCAACATAATGCTGCATTAAAAAATCTGTATCTCTCAAATGCTTACGAACAGATGTTACACCCATTCCATCAAATATCATAAGTACAATATTATTATACTTATTCTTTAGCTTTTCATCTAATACTTTTAAGCTCTTATGTCCATTATCATATCCATAATATTTCAAAATAGAAGAAATAACAGATAATATACTATTATCATAATCAGGGTACTTTATCATCTTCTCCTCCTATAGACTAGTCTCTTTTTTCATCAAGTCAACATTTTGCTCTAAATATTCATCGTATGTACATCTTTTATCTATAATTCCATCATCAGTAATCTCTATTATCCTATTTGCAACAGTTTGTACAAATTGGTGATCATGAGATACAAACATAAGCTCTGCATTTGTTCTAATAAGCCCTTCGTTTAAAGCGGTTATACTCTCAAGATCTAGATGATTTGTAGGCTCATCTAAAAATAATAAGTTTGGAGCTTCAAGCATAGCTCTTGCAAGCATACATCTTGCTCTTTCTCCCCCTGATAATACTCCTATTTTCTTTAAAGCCTCATCTCCTGAAAATAGCATTCTTCCTAAAAAGCTTCTTACTACTGTCTCATCTGTAATTCCATAATCATCTGCTATCCACTGAACAATACTTTTATCCTCTTTAAAATACTCCTCATTATCTTGAGGTACATATGAAGGTTTAATTGTCTGACCAAATGTAATTTTTCCTGTATCTGGTTTTACTTTTCCCATTATAATATTAAATAGAGCAGTCTTTGCAAGACCATTTCCACCTACAAGTGCAATCTTATCACCTTTTAATATCTTAAAAGAAACATTCTTTAAAAGCTGTTCTCCATCAACATTTAAAGATACATCTTCAACAGATAGTATTTCCTTTCCTGACTCTCTTTCAGGTTTAAAATCTATAAATGGATATCTTCTTGTTGATGGCTTAATTTCATCAAGTTGAATTTTTTCTAATGTTTTCTTTCTAGATGTTGCTTGTTTTGATTTTGAAGCATTTGCACTAAACCTTCTAATAAATTCTTCTAGTTCTTTTATTTTTTCTTCTTTCTTCTTATTTGCATCTTTCATTTGTTTTAAAGCAAGCTGACTTGATTCATACCAGAAATCATAGTTACCAACAAATAAGTTGATTTTTCCATAGTCAATATCTAAAATATGTGTACATACCTTATTTAAAAAGTATCTGTCGTGAGAAACAACTATTACTGTATTTTCAAAATTAATTAAGAATTCTTCTAACCAGCTTATTGCTGCCATATCTAGGTTATTTGTAGGCTCATCTAAAATCAAAACATCTGGATTACCAAATAAAGCTTGAGCAAGTAATACTTTTACCTTTTGTGGTCCTGTAAGCTCTTTCATTAAGCATTCATGAAGCTCAGTTTCAATTCCTAGTCCATTTAAAAGTTGAGCAGCGTCTGTATCAGCCATCCAGCCATTTAATTCAGCAAATTCTGCTTCTAGCTCTCCAGCTTTTATTCCATCTTCATCATTAAAATCTGGTTTTGCATATAAAGCATCTTTTTCCTTCATTATCTCATATAGTCTTTCATTTCCACGGATAACTGTATCTATTACTTTTACATCATCATACATATAATGATCTTGTTTTAAGACACCAAGTCTCTCATTTTTTGTTAAATATACTTCTCCCTCACTTGGCTCCAATTCTCCTGTTAATACTTTTAAAAATGTAGATTTACCAGCACCATTTGCGCCAATAATTCCATAGCAATTTCCTGGAGTAAATTTAACATTTACATCCTCATATAAAACTCTTTTTCCAAATCTAACTGTAACTCCGTTTGTTCCTAACATTTTTCTCTCCTTTAAACACTAAAACTTATTTTACTATAAATCTTAGTAAAAATCAACATACTCTAATTATAAAAGAACCTGAAAAAATGTTCTTTCAGGTTCTTTTCAGATTACTCTTTTAAATCTTTTTCAGTAATTTTATCAATTGTTTCATCTATATTCTTCTTAGACATTGCATCAATGTTTTCTTTTGTATATCCAAATAAAGCATTTGGTCTACGTTTTGCAAGCTCATTATATGTACTTTCAAATTGCTTTTTATTTTCTTTTCCAAAAGCATCAGTTTCAGCTATCACACGTCTTTTTTTATCTTTTGTAACTACAACAATTTGTTGTGCAGATTTTATACCATTAATTCTATGCTCATTAGGATATACCCAGACAATATCTTCATATCTTATTACATCTAAAGCAGTAGAATAGTCAATAACATATGTATCTAAGAAAATTGTCTTTGTCTTCTGATACTCTAGTTTGCTTGGAAATGAAAGTTCTATAGAAATTTGTGCTAAATCATACTCTTCTGCTACTTTTCTTATATTTCTCTTAGTTTTTAATATTATTACAATATATATTATTACAAATATAACAGAACATATTAATGAAATAATACCTAAATCTTTAAAGATTTGAGCTCCATCATTTGGTGTTCTTTTAGCATTAATTAAATATGCTGAAAATACAGTCTCAAAATTAGATTCGTTTAATGCATCAGTTTCATAAATCTCATTATATGTATCTATAGCTAATTTTTTTAATTCGTCTGATACAGGCTCACTCATTCCTGTTACAGTATACAAATTAGATTCTAATTCAGTACATATATCAACATACTGATTATAATCTAAGTTTAATATATAAAGCATTGAATCTCCAACTGCCAAATAATACTTATCTTTTACTATGTCATCCTCACTATAGGTTGCAAAATAATCAGTTATAGCATAAACGTCTTCTTTAACGTATTGATCTTCTTGTGTCACATCTTCTAAAGCTAAAGCATTAGGTAGTTCTCTTGACTGTATTATTATTCCTATTGCAAATAGAAAGATGCCAACTAAAAGAAAACCTATTGCTACTTTGTTAAACATCTTATTCTTATAGAATATTCTCATTAATTCTTTTTTATTTTCGTTTTCCATATACAATCACCTATATTAATATTATATGTATTTTAAATATTTGTCAATAGAATAAGAAATATTGATTTTATTGTAATTTTATAGTAATATTTTGTTGGTGATATAAATGAAGAAAATTGATAGAAAAGAATTACAAGACATATCTAAAGAAAAAGCAAAAGTAGCTTTTGAAGATTATAAAAAGTTTGCTATGAAAGGAAATGTTTTAGATTTGGCTATAGGTATGGTTATGGGTTCTGCATTTACTGCTATTGTAAACTCTATAGTTCAATCTTTAATCTCACCTCTTATTGGAGCACTAACTAGTAATGTTGATTTATCAGACTTATCTTTTACTATAAAAGGCGTATCTTTTGGTTATGGTGCTGTACTTAATTCTATAATTAGCTTTTTAATAATTTCATTAGTTCTTTTTATCATTGTGAAAGCCTTAACAAGAGCTAATAAAAAACAAGAAGTAAAGACTGAGGTAACTACAAAGACTTGTCCATATTGCTTAAGTACAATTCCTTTAAAAGCTACAAGATGTGCTCATTGTACAAGTATACTAGAAGAAAATAATGATATAACAAATAAAAAAAATCACGATTAAATCGTGATTTTTTTGTATAAAATGAATTATTTTTTGTTTACTAATTCTTTTAATGCTTTTCCAGCTTTAAATACTGGAGCTTTTGAAGCTGGTATTTTTATTTCAGCTTTAGTTTGTGGGTTTCTACCTTTTCTAGCAGCTCTTTCTCTTACTTCGAAAGTACCAAAACCAACTAATTGAACTTTTTCTCCGTTTTTAAGTGCTTCTTCAACACTAGTAACGAACGCATCTAAAGCAGTTTCGGCAGCTTTTTTAGTTAGTTTGCTTTCTTCTGCTATTTTAGCGATTAATTCAGCTTTATTCATTCTAATCCCCTCCTATTGTTTAATTATACTTAGAATATACTACAAAAGACTAGTATTGTCAACAGTTTTCTTCTTTTTTCTGACAAAAAAACATCGTTTTTTAGCTATATTTTAAGCATTTTACATATTTTGTTACCATAAGGTAATTGTTGAATTTCCTCTTTATTTAATATTTTAAGTATAACTACTAAAAATGCATATACACATACTCCAATTCCTATTGAGATAAGAGTAGAAAGTGTATTACCTAAACTAATCATCATTAATAATTTATATGAAACAAATACAGAAAGTCCCATTAAAGCACTTGAAATAAATGGTTTAACTATAACTTCTTTTAAAGGCATTTTTACGTTTAATGCTCTAAATAATACAACTGCAGATATTATACAAGAAGTTGCACTAAACACAATACTTGTAATAGCTGGAACTACTTCTCCATAAAGCGGTATAAATATAACATTTAATATATACTTTATTACTGTTCCTGCAAGAAGTGCAAATCCTGGAACAGCTAGTTTACCGATTCCTTGTAGTGCTCCTGTTATAGTCTGACAAACTACAGAGAAAAACAATAGCCAACACTCAATCTGGAGTAAATATGCTCCTTCTGGTGCATTTGGGAATATCATCTGAAAAATTGGTGTTGCAAGTACAAAAAGTCCAAAAGTACATGGAAGTGCTATAAGTGATGATATTTTTAAAGAATACTTTATCTTACTTAAAGCCTCATCTTTTCTATGTCTTGCAATAGCAGATGATATAAATGGAACTAAAGCAACAGAGAATGCCACATTAATTGATAAAGGTACTGCAAGTAATATATCAACTTTACCTGAAAGTATACCATATTTTGCATTTGCTGTTACAATATCGTATCCATATTTTTGAAGCCCATTTACAACAGTAACAACATCTATCAGTCCAGACAAAGCTGATACCACACTTCCAAAAGAAATTGGTATAGCATATGATATAAGTTTCTTTGCAATTTTCTTTCTAGATTCTGTAGCAAACTGTTGTGCTTTATTTATCTCTCTCCATATTTCAGCTCTATTTTTCTTATAGTACCTAACTAAATAGAAAAACGCAGCTGATGTTGCAACAGTAGTTGCAAGAGTAGAACCTGCAGCCATTATTTCAGGACTGTTTCCAATAAGCATAAATACAAATATTACTGAGAATACGCAGTTAATTACTTGCTCAATAATTTGAGCCTTACTATACTCACTAACATTCTCCATTCCTATAAAATATCCTCTTAAAACAGCAGACATAGATACAAATATAATTGCTGGTGAAAGAGCCATCAGTGTATATTTTACACCAGGATTATTTAATATCTTATCTGAAATAATTCCTGCTCCAAAAAATAGTCCTAATGCAAATATAGTCGCAATACTCACAAATACTAAAAATGCAGTTTTAAATATTTTGTGTGCACCTCTTCTATCTCCAACTGTTATTTTTTCTGACACAAGTTTAGAGATTGTATTTGGTATACCCATTGTTGCTATAGCCAGTATAAAGGTATAAACCTGATATCCAGAACCGTAATAGCTATTTCCAACATCTGAGAATTGAGGTATATTTGTTTGAATTATTCTATAAAAAAATCCTAATACTTTTATTAATATTTGGGAGCCCATTATAACAAAAACTCCCTTCATAAAGGATTGTTTTTTTATTGCCAAATTTTATTCCTCCTTATTTATCTTAAGTAGCATCCGCCACCAATAAACTCTCTTAGAATTGACGTACTAGGTATTAGAGTAGTTTCTATTCCTATAAAATTTCTCAATGTATTTAGTAGTCTGCGAGCTTCAGAATAATATTTACTATCATCACTAATTTTTAATAGTAATTTCTCTGCAATTGGTTTTAATACTGCCCACTCATATATTAAGCTAGTGTTAAATATATAGTCTGCCCTATCTACATATGGGAAAATATTTTGCTCATCACCAATTCGAATCTTCTCCCATTGCTCCATAGTCTTTTCAACACTAACACCTCGTATAGAATTGTCTCTTACAAATCTTCTCATCATTCTTAAATCATTAGAAGAAAGCATTGTGTAAGAATCAAATCTAATACTTACCATCGGTGCTACATATAGTTTAAATATATTTTCTTTAGGTATAAAATCTGAAGCTTTAGGATTTAAAGCGTGAATCCCCTCAATAATTAATATATCATTTTCGCCTAATCTTATTGGCGAACTATTAAATTCTTTCTTTTGCTGCTTAAAATTAAATGTAGGAAGAATTACTTTTTGTCCTCTTAATAATCTTAGCATATGCTTTTTAAATAAATCTATCTCTATATTTTCAAAGCATTCATAATCCTCTTTTCCATCTTTACCTATTGGAATATTTCCTACATCTTTAAAATAATTATCCATACTAATAACTATAGCATTCTTCTTTTTTACCATAAGAGAATCTGCAAGTCTTTGTGCTGAAGTAGTCTTTCCTGATGAAGAAGGTCCAGCAAGCATGACAATTTTTATACTGTTGCTTCTACTTATTCTTCTAGTTATCTCAAAAAATTCATTAGTATGATATAGCTCTGCTCTTCTGATTACTCTATCTATCTCATCGTCTACTATCTTTCTATTAAGATCATTTACACTTTCAACTGATGTAACTTTACAGACCTCAGAAAATTTAGTAGATAACTCAAACATTCTATTTGTCTCTATATCATATTTTACCTCTTCTATATTGTTTTTTTCAGGAAGCATAAGTATTACTCCATTTTTGTATTTTCTTAAATCAAATCCTTTTATATGCCCTGTATACATTACTACTGATCCATATAAATATGTATAGAAATCCTCTGCATAATATACAGTATAGTTCTCATTTATTCCTAAATCTACTATATTTTTTACTTGTTCTCTATTTTCTAAATAATTTGCAATTCTTCTACTACTTCCCTTTTCTTTCATTATTCTTATATTCTGAGAAATAATTTTTTTCATCTCTTCTTTTATCTCTTTTACTAGAGCTGTAGTAACTTCTTCGTCATCTCTTACAAAGGCAAAATAATCTCTTCCTGTTTTATTTGAAAATTTAAAGTGTAATTTAATATTAAGTCTATGTAATGCCATAAGAAATATGAATTTTAAACTTCTACTATATATTCTCTCTCCATCTATAGTACTATATGTTATAAAATCACATTTACTATCTTCTATCAAATGATACATAATAGATCTCTCTTTATTATTTATTTTTACGGCTAATATCTCCTCGTCTGACTTAATATTAGCTTTTTCTATTGCATCAATTACTCTTGTCTCTGGTTCTACCATTAACTCTTTACCATTTTCAAAAGATATTTTTATTAATTTTTTTCTCATAAAACTCTATCCCCCATAAAAAAGTTAAATTGTATTTTAACATATTTTATACTTTTTTTCAATATTACAGAGCTTGTACATCAATCTTTACGTCTATATTATATATCTAAATGCTTACTTTTTCTACTCAATATTGCTTTTTTTTACAAATTGTACTATAATCTTGTCTATGAAAGAAATTAGAGTGAATAATTTAAAAAAAGAAGAAAAAATAATATATATAATAAAAGACAGATTTCCAAATCTTTCTTCTTCTACCTTGTATAAGGCTTTAAGAAATAAAGATATTAAGGTAAACCAAAAAAGGATAAATAATCCAGAGTATCTTGTAAAAAGCAATGATTTAATACAAATATATATTAATGATTCTCTACTATTTGGCCTTCCAAAAGAGGTGAATATACAATATGAAGATGATAATATATTAGTAGCGTATAAGCCACAAGGAATTTTATCAAATAATGAAGATAATGAACAAACAGAGCCAACTTTTGAAGATTTTGTTAAATCAGTTAAAGGTAATAATCTAAAAATATGTCATAGATTAGATAGAAATACCTCTGGACTTATTATTTTCTCTAAAAATAATACTTCTTATAGTAATTTACTTGAAGCATTCAAAGAAGGATATATAACAAAAGAATATATAGCTTATGTAAGTGGTACATCTTTTGATAAAACTACTTATCATTATGAAAATTATATATTAAAAGATAACAAGCTAGGTATATCTAGAATATATAACAAAAATCTACCAAATTCTCAAAAAATTGTAACTGATATTTTTGTTGAAAAGGTATATAAACAAAAAGATTATTCCATACTAAGAGTAATAATTCATACTGGAAAAACTCATCAAATAAGAGCATTGCTCTCTAGCATTTCTCATCCAATAATTGGAGACCCTAAGTATGGAAAAAATGAAATAAATAAAAAATTTAAAAAATATAAACAGCTATTATATGCTGTTAAGTATTCATTTAAATTTCCTGAGAATTCTAAATTACATTATTTAAATAATATATCAATAAACTTAGATACAAATATATATACACATAAACTATAGAAGGTGAATTTATGAAAAGAAAATCTCAAGAATATCATTTAATTCTTCCTGAGAGATATAAACCATCTCTATCAGAAATGGTTCTAGTTTTTACAATTGCATCAATTGTTGGATATTTTGTGGAAACTGGATATGTATTTTTAAGTGTAGGAAAAGTGGTAAAAAGAGGGATGCTTATAGGTCCATATTGTCCAATATATGGATTTGGAGCCCTAATATTATATTTATGCTTTTATCGAGTTACTGCTAAAAAGGGAAATATTCCACTAATATTTATTAGCGCTTCTTTAATACTTGGTTCATTTGAGCTTTTATGTGGGCTTGCTTTTAAATATATTCTTAATATTGAAATGTGGAACTATTCTGGTAAACCGTTAAATATTCTAAATTACACTACAGTTCCTATACTAATTGGTTGGGGAATACTTGGTACAATATATGTATTTTTTGTTCATCCAATTATTTTAAAGATTGTTAGAACAATAAAACCAAAATTTATAAAAAAATTAGCAACAACAATTTGCTTTATATTTATACTAGATTTTATAGTTTCTACAAGAAGAATTTGGGTTAATCCAGAAATTCTTAACAATTTAGTTAATCCACAAAATGCAACTATACAAATAATTTTTAATGATGAAAAAGAGGATTTTAATCCTCTTTATTTATTTTTTTCTTAAATACTTAATAGAATACATTTAACTACAATATAATATACTTTAATGAGGTGATTTTATGATTAATGTTGCAATTGTTGGTGCAACTGGCGTTGTAGGAGAAATGTTTTTAAGAGTACTTGAAGAAAAGAATTTAAAAATAGACAATTATACTCTGTTTGCTTCTAAGAGATCCAAAGGAAAGAAGGTAAACTTTATGCAAAAAGAATATATAATAAAAGAATTAACTGAAGACAGCTTTAAAGATGAGCATTTTGACTATGCCTTATTTTCAGCGGGAGCATCTACTTCTGAAAAATATGCAAAAATTGCTGCGCAAAGTGGCTGTATTGTTATAGATAACAGCTCATACTTTAGGATGGATAAAACCGTTCCTCTTATAGTACCACAAGTAAATATGGACGATGCATATGATAATTTTAATATTATTGCTAATCCAAATTGCTCTACAATTCAAGCCGTTTTACCTCTAAAAGTATTAGATGATAAATATAAAATAAAAAGAATTATATATTCAACATATCAAGCAGTATCTGGAGCAGGGAAAAAAGGAATTGACGATCTACTATATAATAAAGCAGAAAAATTCCCATATCCTATAGTAAACAATTGTATTCCACATATTGATAAGTTTGAAGAAAATGGTTATACAAAAGAAGAAATAAAGATGATTGAAGAAACAAGAAAAATTTTAAAGAAACCAAAGCTACCAATAACTGCAACTTGTGTAAGAGTCCCTGTTTTAAATTGTCACTGTGAAAGTATCAATGTTGAACTAGAATATAATTTTAAAATAGATGATATAAGAAGTGATTTAAATAATTCAGAAGGAATTATTGTTATGGACGATCCACAAAGACAAATTTATCCAATAAATACTTTTGTAAGTGGAACAGATGAAGTTTACATAGGAAGGATAAGAAGAGATTATACTGTAGAAAATGGAATTAACTTTTGGTGTGTTGCAGATAATATACGAAAAGGGGCGGCTTCAAATGCTGTAGAAATACTAGAAAAATTGTTA
This sequence comes from uncultured Clostridia bacterium, assembly GCA_944386345.1. Lineage (GTDB taxonomy): Bacteria > Bacillota > Clostridia > TANB77 > CAG-465 > CAG-465. The sequence continues at coordinate 43,091 of CALXAR010000004.1, read as the reverse complement.
GAAAAAGAGTTGGAATAATTCCAACTCTTTTTAGGCTTTGTGTGACTACCTTCCTCCGGCACCGCCACCTCCGCCACCGCCTCCGCCGCCTCCAGAGAATCCTCCTCCGGCGCCAGAGCCTGATGACATTGCAGTTGATATACTAGAGCTTATTGCACTAGAAAAATCATTGCGAAAATTTGAGCTCATTGCCAAATACAAAACTGTTGAGTGTCCATACGTATTAAAATATGTATCCTCATTAAGTTCTGGATAAACAATCTTTAATTGCTTTATAACTTTATCTGCTATACCAAAAGCAGTAGCATATACAAGATATTTTTCCCAAATAACAATAGATGGTAATTCTTTTTGATCAATTAATGAGAAGTCTTCCATAAAATCTTTTAATCCTTTCCACTTATCAATCTCATCAACTGCTTTTTGTGTATATATATTTAGCTTTTTCTTTGCTACAAAAGCTAAAATTATTCCTAAAATAGCCATTGCTCCTAAAATTATAAAAGGAACTTTTAGCAAATTATTTATAGCAAGATATCCAGATGCAGCTATAAATGCAAATGCAAAAACTTCTATCATTATTGTAAATAGCTGACTAAGTGTTAGCTTATTAAACTTTTTTACTTCTAATTTATCTGTATAATCATTATTATTAACAAATTTAGTTTCTATTTTCACCACTTTAGATATAAGAGATGCTATTTTACTAGAATTATTTTGAATATAGTCTTGAATAACTTTAATAGATATTTTATTAGTTTTTTTCTTTTCAAAAATATTCTTTAGAAAAGTATATATTGCTTTTTCATCATCTTTTAAAGAATTTATGTCAAATTTATCATCATTTAAAATAATATTTATATTTTCCTTACTATCCGCTTCTTTTTCCACTTCAAATAATAAAATTTTCTTTAAATTTAAGTCCATCAAAGTAGCTGAAAATACATTGCTAAAATTAAATTGTGCTTGATTTATTGGTTTATTTAATAGTGTAGCTGCTTCTGCAGGAGTTGCATCATCTCTTGGTAATTCCCTATAATAATCAACATCTAAAGTTGGAACTATCTTATTTTTTGCATTTCTAATTATGTTTATTGGAATTAATATTTGAAAAACAGCACATACTCCTCCTACTATAGCAACTATAGCTACAACAATATATCCTACAATTATATTACGCTGTCTTTTATTATTTGCTTCATTTGCCCATTCTGTTTCCTCTGCTATAATCTCGTCTAACTTATCATAATTATATGTTCTATTTGATAAGCTAATAACTTCTGTTGGAAATGCACTTCTTACTTCTACCATATTATTTTCTGGTATATTTTCAGCATAAAAGTTTATAGTGGCATCATCATTTGCATTTATAATTCCATTTAATACATTTGTATGTCCCCATACTCTAATTTCATCCTTTTTAATATTTCCTGGTAAGTGTATAGTTCCTGAAATCTTATCTATAGGTATACCATTATCATTGCCTATAAGTTGCCAATATAGCTCTGCACAATCATTATATACTGCTATAGCATCATGAACTTTATATCTTATTTGATATTTTCCTGTTCCTGAGGAATCATCCATTCCAATTCCCCAAGCAATTTCAAACTTATTATCTTCTATATTTAGTGCATAAAAACAATCTTTTGTTACACTATACATATATTCATTTATTGGTGTAAACTCTAAATTTCTATTTACATCTTTTACACTAACTTCATCAATATATGAAAATTTAGTGCTATCCAATATAAAATTTTTAAACAAAGTATTTGTATCTCTAATTTCTATTTCCCAATTCTCTATAACATCAATACTTGCATCTTCATTTACTGTTATGTCAAAATCTAAATTTTGTAATCTTAAAGAAGAATCTGCATATACCTCTTTAAAAGAAAATATAAAAAGTGAAAAAAATATTAAAACTACAAATATTTTTAATTTATTTTTCATATATAACCTCCCAAATTATTAAATAATAACTTCTCCTGTGTCCCCATTAAGTAATACATTCTCACCAGTCCTAATAATATCAGTTACATCTTTTATTCCGACTACACATGGGATCCTATTTTCTCTTGCATTAATTGCAAAATGACATAATACTCCACCTAGTTCTGTTACAATTCCTGATACCTGAGACAGATTTATATTTTTAATTATATCTTTATCTATATATTTAGCAACTAATATATCTGATTTTCTAAAATTCTTTATATCGTCTTTTGAGTTTATGACACACGCTCTACCACTAATCTTTCCAAAACTTGCGCCAATTCCTTTTAAATTTTTTCTATAGTCAATTTGTATCTGATGCTTTAAACAAGGAAATATATCGCTTTGCGGAATATAATTTCTAAATGAATTATAGTATATTTTATTCTTATTTACTATATTCTTTATATCATCTGTATCCCTTTTATTTACTATATCGTGATAATCTAAAAAGAATACATCCTCTTCACTTTCTATTATATATTTATCTTTAAGATTTTTTCCATGCTGTAATAGCGCTTTTCTAAGTCTTGCTCTACAAATCAAAGATAAATCTTTTAGAGCATATTCTTTCTTTTGAAGTTCTCTTACAAATTCAATATGTTTAATTGCATTTTTATACTGTGCTGGTTTTAAAATACCTTGTAATTTCTCTAATGATTTTTCGTAAGCCTTGTTTTGCTCTTTTAAATCTTTTAATGGATCATACATATCTCCTAAATCAAGTATATCTCTAAATGTTTTTATTACTTTTAAAATCTCTTCATCATATGTTTTAAAAATTAAATCAGACTCATCAAAAGAGTGATATCCATATAAGTCTATAAAATCAGTTAAAAATTTCTTTATATTTTCATTATTTCTATCTTTTCTATAGAAATAATATATTTCAGCATCCAAATTATCTTCAAAAAATTTCATCTTTTCTTTATCTTTTTTTATTTGTCTTGATATATCCCACATATGTAAATATGGAGCACTTGAATATTTGTCTTCAATTCCTGCAAGTAAATTTTCTATTTCATTTTTAGTTAAATCATTTCCAAATTTATAATTTAAATTTATTTTAAATACTGCATTTACAAATTGTTGCCAAACATATCTACTCTTTGCTTCCATATATATCTTTATTGCTTCATTAACTTTTGCTAGTATATCATCAACAGACTGCATTATTTCTAGCCTTACTAAAGTATTTTTTCTATATTCATCAACATCAATTATATTCTTTTTTAAAGTATCTAAAAAATTCTTTTTTGAAAATATCTTTAATTTCTTTTCTTTATCTCCTAAGTTCTGTTTTCCATTATCTAAATAATCTATTCTAACTTTTAAAGAATCATCAAGATATCTTTCTACATATCCAGGAACACTCTCTAGTATGCTCTTTAAAAAAGTTAAATTCCAATATAGTCTTGAAAATCTTGAAAAAACTACTGGTTTAGCAATATTTTCATCACTAAAGTTTCCTGTATATTTTGCAAATGTTATCTCTGTATCGCTATATATCTGTTTATCAAGTGATATCATAAAAGGAGAAAGAATATTAATACCATTTAAATTGGTATTACTAAATCTATAATATATATCTTTATATTCGATTTTTGTTATTGGTCTAATTTGAAAAATATATAACTTTGAATCATAAACACCAAACTCTAAATCAATTGGAAATCCTAATTCTTGTTGAAGAGTTAAAGATATGTTTACAATCCTTCTTATTGAAGTTTCTCCTAGCAAATTAATCTTTGGCTCTTCTATATATTCTTGATTTTTCCAATCATATACTATTCTTTCTGGTAATATTTTTCCACTCACTGCTTCTCCAGATCCTCTTGAGAATTCAATAACCATTTCGGTATCTTTTCCATTTGTAGGATTTACAGTAAATAAAATACCGCTAACATTACTATCAATCATTTCTTGAACAATTACATTCATCTCTATTTTACTAATATCTATATTATTTTTCTTATAATATATTAAGTTTTCTTCACTATATAATGATAAGAAACAATTTCTTATTTTATCTTTTAAATAAGCTCTATCATATGCTACATTTAAATATGTTGTATATCTACCTGCTAAGCTATGTTTTTTCCCATCTTCAATATTTGCACTGCTTCTTACAGCAAACATCTTATCACTAGGAATAATACTAAAAATCTCATCAATAATTTCATCAGGGATTTTTAAACTATCAATAGTATCAAAATTTAAGTTTTGCTCACGTACAATTTTTTTAAATTCTTCAAAATCGATCACAACACCTAAAGGAACATTATATCCCTTTGATTTTAATAAAGACAAAAACATTGCTTTATTTCCACAGTTATCTATTATTTTATCTCCAAGCTTATACATATTTATCATCTCCATTTTCCGCTTACGATTTAAAAGAATATATTAAATATTTTTTTCTATATTCTATCACATTATTGCTTGTATAACAAGAATATCCTTGTAAAACTTACTGTATCTAACAACAAAAAAATATAGAGACTTTATTCTGTCTCTATATTTCATATCTTGGTTCTAATGATTTTTGCTCTGGTATATGTATTCCTTTTTCTATAAATTTATCTATTCTACTATCAACAAATCCTTGAGCACAATCATTAACAATTCCAAATGGTTGATTTTTACTATAACTAGTCATTTGATATATTCTTCTATATACAGCATCAACTCCATCAAAATCATTATTACTAATAGCTTTATATAGCTTTGTTAATTCTTTATCAATTAAAGTTCTATCCACAAAGCTCTTTGCATATTTGTTTATTTTTCCACTCTTTGCATAGTTACCATCTTTTATATAACCAGCCATATCCATTATTCTATTTGATAATAATTGAAGTTGCTTAGTATCTTTATTTGCTTTTGCTTCTTCAACTCTTTTATTATGTTCATCATATGCTAATTTATCTAAGTATTCTTTTATATATGGATTTATCTCATCTTCAGATAAATTCCCTTCATATCCAGCCTTTTCTCTTAGAGTTTGGCTTTTTAAACAAATCCTTGCGAAATCTTCTTTTTTAACGGTCTCTTTTATAATCTTTATTAATGCATTGTATTCTCTTAATTTTTCTTCATTTAATACTACATCTAATTCTTTCATTTTGCATCCTCCAAATTTATTATAAAATCAGGTTTCTCGTTAAACGGTACATTTTTAATTATACCATTTTTTGATAAAATTTACAATACTTTTAGTCATTTATTTTAAGTTTTTTGTCTATTTTCTTCATTCTCAAAAAAACGAGCAATATTGGTACTAATATACCAGCAAGAATTACATAAATAATGTTCTTATTTACAATTTCATAAAACGAAATTCCCTCTTTAAAAACAATAGAAGTTACAATATAAATTGCAATAGAAATTAAGAATGGATAATATTTCTTTATTTTTATATTTGGCAATATTTTTATCATATAATAGTAAAGAAATGTTAGTAATGAAAAAGAATTAAAATAAAAATGAAGAGCTAATATATTTTCTACCCTCTCTAAAATGTTAAACAGAGAAAACTGCTTTAATGCAATATACTCTGGAAATCTAAATATACCAATAAAATCTTCTCCTAAAACTAAAATTGTTGCTATTATTATTATAAATTGTATAATATTACTAAAAACAATCATTTTAAAAAGTTTTGATGAAATATTATCTTTATCTTTTACTCTACTTCTTGAAGTAACTAAAATCATACAAAAAGCAACTATCCCAAAGAGCACATACATTAATATTGAGTGCATTAATTTTGGTATACTTGTATTTAGAACTGGCTCTAAATTTATAAAGTCAAATTTGGGATATAATCCAATTAAATCAATTGCAACAAAAATGACACTAATTATTGCAAATATTTGATTTGCTTTTATAATTACAGGTAAACTTTTTGAGCATATATATATAATTGGAATAAAAATTAAAACTTTAAAAAAGTTTACTGTTGAGTCAGCTAAATATTCAATATTTAAAAAATTTGATATATTAAATATTATTATACAAGATATTACAAAAAAAGCTATAAATAATATTATATTTAAAATAAATGCAAATTTCTTATTAAATATTTTTTTATTAAGCGCAATTAAGTTCTCTTCTTCATTATGAGTAAAAATATAATTAAATATATAAAAAATACCAAATAAAAGTACAGAACCTACTAATACAGCTATATAGGTATCATTTTTAGATAAATTAAACATTATATACGAACCAAGTCCTAAAAACATTGCTAAAAAAGATGATAAAAAAATACATCCTATACTAAAACTATATATTTCGTTTGACTCTTTTTCTACCATTTTTTATTTATACCTCCCTGATTAGAAATATTTACATTTGTTTCTACATCTATACTTAGTTTTTGTAGGTAATTTTCTTCAGTATATAATGTGTTCTTTTTTCTATATAATAAATTTCCAATTCCTAATATATCTGTATTATACTCATTTTTTATTTTATTGCAAAATTCTATTACATCAGAATTAATTTTACTTTCAAATGATTTTTGTATCTCTTCTAAATCGTTAGTGCTTTTTATCTGTATATTTTTGCTAGTCTCAGATAAATTACCATTTACATCTATTTTTATATTTATTTTATTATTTTGTTGCTTATCAATGCTTATTTTACTTTTTGAGTCTACTATTTCTAATACTGCTAAATTATCTTCACTTCCTACACTCATAATTATATTATTTACTTCATTGGTTAAAACATTATATAAAACACTCTCTTCTTGACTCAAATAGTCTTTCATTTGCCAATCTTTAAAATATGCCATATTATTAATTAAAACTTTATCATCTTTAACTGAAATTGAATTTACACACACCTCAATTCCTTCTTTAAAAATTGTCTTAATAATTTCATTTAAATTTTTTAAGTTGGCATTTCCTCTATATTTCTCTGATGCTTTTAAAAAGGATACCATATCAATTTTTTCCTGATTTATTGTATCTATTATTTCACTAGATTTATTTCCATTTGCTATAAATAAATAAAAAGCATTGCTTCCTTCATTATCTCGTATAAAAAAATCTAGTACATTTTCCATTTTATCTTTTGCAATTTCTTCGGATATAATTAGAGTTTCCATATGTGCCAAATATAGCTTTTTAGGAGAAATTCCAACTATATTTCTCGCTGCATCATGAACTGAGTCTCCTGTAGATTCATATATTATTCCACTCTCGCTATTTTCTTTGTCAGACGTATCAATTACTATTGCAGATATGTGATACTTTCCATCTTCTGTTAAATCTATTCCAAAAGCCTTTACAACAGCCAAGTCAGTTAATTCTCTTATACTATCTAATCTTCCAAATATAAGTACAGCTATTAATAAAGCTATTACATACTTTCTCATATATATATCACCTATTCTCTACTTCTAGTTAGATTATTTGTTAATATTTTTTGTCTTTTATTATCCTTTGGAATAGCCATCCTTGTAAATAAGCTTTTCTTTAATTGAGTCATATTCAAAGGTGCAACAGGATACGTAAATGATTTAGTATAGCTATTTGTACTAACTAGACTTGTTACAAATAAAATAGTAGCCATTGCCATACCAATAAGTCCACAAAGGCTTGCAAAGATCATATATATTGCTCTCCATTTTCTTAGAGCATTTACAACATTTATATCTGAAAATGTAAGTCCAGATATCGTTGTTAAAGCAACTACTATTATCATAATTGGAGAGACTATTCCCGCACTAACTGCTGCATCTCCAAGTATTAATGCACCTACAATAGACATTGTATTTCCTGTAATCTTATTTGATCTTAAATCACTTTCTCTTAATATTTCAAAAGCAAAGATCATTGCTATTGCCTCAATAAACGCTGGAAAAGGGACTCCCTCTCTTTGAGCTGCAAAAGAAGTCAGAAGCTCTGTAGGAATTGACTCCTGATCAAAAGTAATTAAAGACAGATACAAAGCTGGAATCGTTACTGTTAACACTAAACACACATACCTTATAATTTTAGTAATCGTTACATTTTTTGACTTTTGATAAACATCATCAATATGATTTATAAAATCCTCAAAAAAGGCTGGTAATACTAAAACATAAGGACTATTATCAACTAAGACAGCAATTCTTCCTTGTAGTAAATAATATGATACTATATCTGGCCTTTCTGTGTTTATTGATACTGGAAAATCAGATTCATTTTTTTCTTCTATGTATTCTTGTATATAGTTTATATCAAGAATTCCATCTATAATTATTTTATTTAATTTTTCCCCAACTAAATTTACAAGATCTGGTTTTGCTATATCTGATATATACATAATTCCTACTGTAGTCTTTGTCTTTGTTCCTATTTTACTTTCTTTATATTCCAATTTTTCTGTTTTAAGTCTTCTTCGTACTAGTCCAATATTTGTCATTATATTTTCAACAAAAGAGTCTTTAGCTCCTCTTACAGAATTTTCACTTGTAGGCTCGGAAATACCTCGCACAAGTGAAGCTTTTGTTTCTACTGCATATATACCATCAGTTAATACTATTAAAACAAATCCAGATAGAATATATGTAAATAAATTATCTTTTTCTTTATCTAATTTTTTTACCTTATTTATAGCAATATAGTCCTCTAAATCTATATTTGATGTGTTTATACCAATTTTTTCTTCTATTTTATCTTTTAAGGTATTTTTCCTTTCATCTACTGGCTCATTAGTTATTATTTCTACAATACTTCTTACAACATAATTTGAAACCAAGTTTGAATCTACAAGTGCATCACTAAAAACTATATATACTTTTTTTCCTTTTATATTTAATTCTCTAAAATATATGTCATTTAAATTTTTTAATTTGCTTTTTAAATATTCAATTAAATCTTCCATATATCTTGTCTCCTATTATAGTTATGATTCAAAATTTAATAAAATATACAAAAAAGAAGTTATATTTTAACTATAACTTCTTAATAATATCTTTTACCATTTTGACTAATATATAATAAATATTTAGATATATTTATTGGAACTATTTTATTTAGTACATATGTTATTTTATTTATTGTTCCTGGAATAATAATCTCTTTATTTTTCATAAGCTTTTTTATTGTATATTCTGCTACTTTTTGTGAATTACTTGGTGGAATAAAATAACTTACTCCTAAATCGCTATTAAAATTTGTATCTACAGCTCCTGCACAAAGAGTTGAAACAACTACATTTATGTCTTTCATTTTTAACTCAGTATTTATAGCTCTACTCATACTAGTAATATAGGCCTTACTTGCATAATATGAGCTCATCAAAGGTCCTGGCATAAATCCTAAAACAGAAGATACATTTAATATCTTTCCTTTGTTTTTCTTTACCATATCTTGAAGATATAGCTTAGTAAGCACATCAGTAGCAATAACATTTAAGTTTATCATACTTATTTCCTTACTAACATTTATATCGTAAAATTCACCATAAAGTCCAACTCCAGCATTATTTACTAGAATATCTATATCTTCATTTTTTGTCATTTCATACAATTTATACATATTAGATATAATGCTTAAATCTAAATCAATTATTTTTACTTTTGTACTACATTCTTTTTTTAAATTTTCTAGACAGTCTCTTCTTCTGGCAACAACTATTAAATCATATCCTATTTTACTAAGGTGCCTTGCAATACAATAACCTATTCCAGAAGAAGCACCTGTTACTATAGCTTTCATATATTACTCCTTTTTCCTCTTTACTATATCTTTTATCATTATATTAATACAATGTCAAGATATTTTTAATTATTGTAAACTAAAAAGCTTGAAAAATAAGTCATTTTATAGTATAATAGTCTTTATTGTGAGGTGTTATAATATGAATAGCCAAAGAATATTTTCTTTTGCTTTTAAAGTAATTACAACTGTGATTTGCTTAACGGGAATAATAGCCAACATAATAGATGCTACATCACTAATAAGTACTTTTTCTTTTTATACTATGCAGAGTAACCTATTTGTATTATGTTTTTACATAGGATACATTATAATTGGAATATTTAATCCAAACATTGAAAAAACTAAAACATATTATAAATTAAAAGGTGCTGTAATAATGGCAATACTTCTTACATTTGTCGTATATAATATTTCGCTTCAGCCACTAGATTTCTTAATGGATGTAAGAACTTCTTCATCAAATATATTAGATTTTACCAATATTTTTGTTCACTTTTTAACTCCAATACTAGTTTTTCTAGATTATCTTATATTTGATGAAAAAGGTAATTTCAAAAATAGCTATATATCATACTGGTGTATTTTACCAGCATTATATCCTATATATGTGTATATATATGCTAGTTTAGGTGGACGCTTTTTTGGAATTGGTGGTTCTAGCAAATATGCCTATTATTTTCTAGATTTTGAAAAAATAGGTATTAATGGTGTCTTTGGCTATCTATTATTTATAACAGTTTGCTTTATAATAGTAAGCTTACTATTAGTAAAATTAGATAGTTTCTTAAAAAAGCGGAAAAAGCACTGTAAATAAAAAAAGCAACTCTTTTTGAGTTGCTTTTTTTTACATTGCTTTTCTAAATAGCTCAATAAAATCTTCTTTTGTTACTTCTCTTGGATTTCCTGGTTTACAAGCATCATTCATCGCTTTTTGAGCAAGCATTTCAAAATCTTCTTCTTTACAGCCAGTATCTTTAACTGTTTGAGTAATTCCAACTTTTCTAGATAAATCTTCAATCATTTCAACAAATTTATCTATTACTTCATCTTTACTCATATCTTTTGCATCCACACCTAAAGCTATAAGAATCTCTCTAAATCTTTCATATGATACTTCACCATTAAATCTCATTACAGTTGGAAGTAAAATAGCATTTGCAAGACCATGAGGTGTATCATAAACTGCACCTAATTGATGAGCCATTGAATGTACAATACCAAGTCCAACATTTGAAAATCCCATTCCAGCAATATACTGTGCAAGTCCCATTTTATCTATAGCTTTAGGATCTTTTTTATTAACTGCTGCTGGTAAATATTCAAAAATTAATTTTATAGCTTGCATATGAAACATATCTGACATTGTATTGTGTGCTTTTGTTATATATCCCTCAATAGCGTGTGTCAAAGCATCCATACCTGTTGATGCAGCAATTGATTTTGGCATAGAAGCCATAAGTTCTGTATCTATAATCGCTAAAACTGGTATATCATGTGGATCAACACATACCATTTTTACTTCTCTATCCTCGTCAGTTATAACATAATTAATTGTTACTTCTGCAGCAGTACCTGCTGTTGTTGGTAGTGCAATTATTGGTAAAGATTTGTTTTTAGTATCGACAGCTCCTTCAAGTGATACTATATCCTCTTTATCTGGATTTGTCATTATAATACCTATTGCTTTTGCAGTATCAATACTTGATCCACCACCAACTGCAACTAATACATCTGCTTCTGCTTTTTTACAAGCTTTAAGACCATCCCATACATTTGCCTTTGTTGGATTAGGTTTTACATCAGAATATACACTATAAGCAATTTTTGCTTTATCTAATTCATCTGTAACTTTTGCAGTTACGCCACAATCAAATAATGATTTATCTGTAACTACCAATACTTTTTTATATCCTCTTTTTTTAATCTCATCAGCAAGAACCTCTCTTGCTCCAATTCCAAAATATGATGTCTCATTTAATACAAATTTTGTTGCCACTACTAATACCTCCTAATTATACTATAAATATTATTTGTATTTTCTTATATTATTATTCAAGTACATCTTTAAGTACTATTGTTTTAAGTCTTGAAACCTCTTCAAGTGTTGTAGCAATTCCCTCATTTCCGATACCACTATGCTTCCATCCACCAAAAGGCATCTCAGCACTTCTATAAAAGCTTGCTCCATTTACAATTGCTCCTCCACATTCAAGTTTTGATGCAATTTGTATTCCAAGCTTATAGTCTTTAGTTATTACACATCCGCATAGACCATAAGAAGATTGGTTAGCAATTTCAATAGCTTCTTCTACTGTATCAAAGCCAATTACTGGAATAACAGGTCCAAATATCTCCATATCTTTTGCAACATCCATATCTTTTGTTACATTATCTAAAATTGTTGGTCCATAATATGCAGAATATCTCTTTCCTCCACATACTATTTTGGCACCTTGTTCAACTGTTTTGTTTACATACTCTTCAACTCTTTTAGCAGCTGGTATATTAATTAATGGTCCCATATCAGTATCAAATGATGCTGGATCTCCAACTTTAAGATTTGCTATTACCTCTTTCATTCTATCAATAAACTCTTGTTTTCTAGAATTATGGATTAGGAACCTTTTACTTGCACAACATACTTGTCCTGCATTATATAGTCTTCCCCATATAGCTTCTTTTATTGCTAAATCCATATCACCATCTTCAAGCATAATAAAGGCATCATTTCCACCAAGTTCTAAAAGTACGTGTGTTAAGTTTTGTGCACAAGTAGCCATTGTTTGCATACCTGCTGCAGTACTTCCTGTAAGTGATACAAGATGAACACCTGGGTGTCTTGCTAAAGCTTGACCACAAGTTGGCCCATCACCAGTTAACACTTGAATACATCCAGCTGGAACACCAGCTTCTACCATCAATCTTACGTACTCTATAAGAGTAAGCGGATTATAGTTAGATGGCTTAACAATAACGGCATTTCCCATTATTAAAGCAGATGGTACTTTTTGCCCAAATAAATCACATGGAAAATTAAATGGGATAATAGCAGCAATAACACCTATTGGTTCTCTTACTGTTATTTGCATACATTTTTCTTGTCCTGGCTCTGCTTCTCCTATAAGACTTTCTCCATATAAATGCTTTGCCTTTTCAACATATCCATTTACAAAATTTCTACAATTTCCAATCTCTGCTATAGCTTCTTTAATTGGTTTACCTGTCTCACTAGATAGTAGCCACGCAAGGTCATCTGCATGTTCTTCTACTAGCTCTACAAATCTATTTAATATTCTTCCTCTCTGATGCATTGGTACTTTAGCCCATTTCTTTTGCTCAATTTGAGCAACTCTTACAGCTTCATCTACATCTGCATCTGAGCAATTTGGAACTCTAGCTATTATTTCTTGAGTAGCAGGGTTATCTACCTCAATATATTTTCCATCTTTAGCTTCTTTCCACTCATAACCAATTAAATTTTTTGGATTACCCTGTGGAGCTCTTCATTTACCAAGACCAGTAAATGATAACATAAGTCCTCCGCAAGTATTTCTATCATTATTATTTGATCCATATTCACCAAAAGTAAATATAGTCATAAATGGAGTATCTCCAGCTTCATCTTTTAATCTTTTTGCTACTTCGTCTACTCTATCTCCAATTCCAAGTTTTCTTCCTCCGCAATGAACAAGTAAATATGCTCCTACACCATTTGGTAGTCCTTCTTTTACAGCTTTCATTGCATCAGTAGTTGACTGAATAAGCTCATCTACAGTTGCTTCCATACGAACAACTGCAGTTTTTTCAGCAAGTTGATTTCCAATATTCATAGATAAATCATCATTTCCAGCCATTGGATGACGAATTGCTACTAAATCTCCAAGTCTATCTTTTACACCAAGTGGTGAAAGAATAGTCTCAACTAAAAGATTTCCTCCTTTAAGATCATCTATCTTTTTACCAGTCCATTTAGAGTATTGCTCTAGTGCTGGCATTCCATTTATTTCAACTAATTTTCTTTTTCCTTCAACTTTTGTAATTATTCCAACGTCATCTGTTTCTCTATAAGCACCAGTATAAACGTTTGATAAAGGTTTGTCAGTATAGAAAAATGCAACTACACATCCATCATTAAATACAACATCTTGTGTATATAATGACCATAATCCTTCAACAGTATTATCTGCTGCTGATCCTCCAAACATTGGTACTCTACCTATAACGTCTTCAATTCCTTTTAAGTAATCTTCTTCTTCTTTTGGTGAAGCAGCCATATAAAAATATGAAGGTGCACAAGTTTTTCCTGCTTTTTTCATTGCTGCCTCTGCAATTTTTCTTCCTGTTTCTCTTGCATCTTTATCTAATGCACTTCCTGCAACTCCTACACTCATTGCACTATCAGATAGAGCCATAATACCTACAAATCCATTTTCTGAATTTATATATCCATCTGGTACAATAATTCCGCCACTTGAAGTACATCCTACAATAGGAACTTCACCTAGGGCTTCTTTTGCTCCTTCTAATACTTCCTCTACATTATTGTCTACAGAAGTATAAAGTAGAGCTACTTTTGGTTGTGTTAGGTTAGCTATAGCTTTTTGAGCTGCTTCTTTACCTGCATCTCTGCTTGATTTGGCTATACTCCAACCAACATTTGATTTTAACATACAATCTCCCCCTTTGTAAAAAACTTTTACACTTAAATTGTATCAATAAAAAAAACATTAATCAATTACTTTTAATTAGATTTTACATAAATTTCACAACTTCAAAAATCAATATTTTTATTTACTTTTTATGTAAAGTGTGGTATAATTTAAATGTAGTCTTATTTTATATTTTTTTTAAATTTAAAAAGGAGGAAAGATATATGAAAAGAATATTAAAGGGGTTAATATTCTTGCTTGTAATCTTTATATTTTTTCTAGGATATCAGTTTATTAAATATCAAAATACTCAAGTAGATGAAAAAGAACGGGCTATTCAAGCTCAAAACGAAGCTGATTTAGAAAGAGAAGTATTAAATAAGCAACTAGAAAATGCTCAAAATTATGTTGATAGTATAAACAATGATACTGCGCTTACTATTTTGAGAACTACAGGAAAAATAACTCTTTCACACGATAAAACACCAGAGAATAATGGTTGGACTGAATGGCTTTTTAATTCAGATATAAAAGTATATGCTGACTATAATACAGCATTTACAATTGAAATGAATGACATTCAAACAACAATCAATGAAGATGGAAGTGTAACCATTTTATATGATGAAAGAGATATAGTTCTTTCTTATGTAGACATCACAGATTTTACAACGTCTACAAATAAAAGTATATTTGGTAGTAGCTATAAGCCAGAGCAAGTTGCTGCTTTTGAGCAAATAGCTAGAGATAATATAATAGAAAAAACTGATAATGAGAAAAACAGACTACAGGCAAAAAATAATTTTGAAACACAACTTAAGACTATTGGCAAAACCTTTAATACTAATGTTGAAGTTTTGTCAAAATAATATAAACAGTTCAGCTTTGAACTGTTTTTTCTTTTACAATTTTTCCTGGAATACCAACAACTGTTGTATTAGATTTTATATTATCTAATACTACTGCACCTGCTCCAATCTTTACATTATCTCCTATGTATATAGGTCCCAATACCTTTGCTCCTGCTCCAACAAGTACATTATTTCCAATTGTTGGATGCCTTTTATTTTTATCTTTTCCAGTACCTCCAAGAGTTGAACCATGATATATTGTACAATAGTCTCCAATTTCAGCAGTCTCTCCTATTACAATACCCATTCCATGATCAATAAAAAGTCTCTTACCTATTTTGGCTCCAGGATGTATTTCAATTCCAGTAAAAAATCTACCAATTTGAGAAACTAATCTTGCTAGCAATATAAGCTTTATTTTATATAGAAAATGAGCTATTCTATGATATATTAATATATGAAACCCAGGATAAAGTAGTATAACCTCAAAAATATTTTTAGTTGCAGGATCTTTTTCTTTTATATTTTTAGCATCATTATATAGCGAAACAAATACATTCTCTTTCTTTTTCATATATATCACCTAATATATGGTATGATTTTACTTTATTTTATGTGATATAATTAATATGGTGATAATATGGATGAAAAAATAATTAAATTAATAGATATGATAAATAGCTCAAAATCAATTGTATTTTTTGGTGGTGCAGGAGTATCAACAGAAAGTGGAATTCCCGATTTTAGAAGTAAAGATGGTCTTTACAACATGAAATACAATTATCCACCTGAAAAAATACTTAGTCATTCATTTTTTGTAACTAATACAGAAGACTTTTTTAAATTTTATAAAGAAAAGATGAATTCTTTAAAATACAAACCTAATACTACTCATTACACTCTAGCAAAGCTTGAAAAACTTGGAAAACTTAAGGCAATTATTACTCAGAATATAGACGGTCTTCATCAAAAAGCTGGCTCAAAGATAGTTTATGAGCTACATGGAAGTGTAATGAGAAATTACTGTTTAAACTGCGGAAAAGAATATAATGCAGAATATGTATTTAATTCTAAAAGTATAATTCCTAAATGTAGCTGTGGAGGAGTAATAAAACCAGACGTCGTACTTTATGAAGAGCCTTTAGATAATGATGTATATGAAAATGCACTAAAAGCTATTTCAAACTGCGACATGCTAATAATAGGAGGAACATCTCTTGCTGTTTATCCAGCATCATATCTTATAAACTACTTTAAAGGAAAATATATAGTACTCATAAATAAAGATTCCACTACTTTTGATAAAAAAGCAGATTTAGTTATTAATGATTCGCTTGGAAACGTATTTAAAAAAATAGATAAAGCTATATAAGTAGCCTTCATGCAATCATATTTGCCTATATTTAGCTTTTAAATACTTTTACAGCAAATAATACCATTTTATTAATAAACTCCTAAAAAATCAATTTAGCAAAGATTTATCTCATACCTTTATTATTGACCTTATGTTAACTATATGGTATAATATTGTCATATTAGTTTTTTAAAACAAAACTTTAATTAAAGGAGGAGATATTATGGCAAAGAAGAAAAAGATCGTAATTACGATCAAATCATCTGAGATTAGCAAAAAGGTTCGCTCACCTTTTGCAAACACAGTCTTTACTGGCTGTGGAGCTCACAAGAGCGAAAAAGATTTCAACCGCCAAAAAAATAAACTCGAAGATCGAAATCTTTTGAAAGAATATAAGTAGTAATTACTGCTTATATTTTTTTTCACACAAAAAAAAAGAAGGTCTATGACCTTCTTTTTTAATATAGTAATTAGTTCATTCTTAATCTTTTAACTGTTAATGCTATAGCACCTACAGAAACAAGTGCAATTACTGCATATAATGCAACTGCAATGTCTCCTGTTGGAACATTTGTAAAGTCAACTACATATGTTTGTCCATCTTCAGTAATTGTTACTTCAAATACTAAATCTGATTTATCATATCCTTCAGCAGCTTCAACTTCCTCAACATAGTATACACCATATCTTAGACCAGCTACTAATAATTGACCATTATCATCTGTTCTTTCTTCAACTACAACTTCACCAGCTTCATTAGTTATTCTAAATAGACATCCAGGAACAACTTCACCAGTTTCATCATCAGTTTTATTAATTAATATGCTAGCAGTTATATATTTAACTGTAACTGTTTCAACTAATTCACTATCTTCTTCTAGATATAATTCTTGAGCAGCAGGAACAACATATTGTTCAGCTAAATCTGTAACTTGTCTAATATATCTTCCAGCTCTTATATCTGTAAAGCTTGCTACGCCTTCTTCATTAGTTATTGCCTCGTATACAACTTCTTGTGTATCTGGATCAACTAATTGAACAGTAGCATTTTCTAATTTATTTCCATCTTCATCAACCACAGCTAAGTTTACATCAACTTTAGTACGTACATCTTGTAGTACAAGCTCATCTTCTTTTTCAGCAGTAGTCAACTCAAATGCATATTTATCTTCATCTAGATTATAATATCTAGGAGCTTTTGTTTCTTGAACAGCATATTTTCCAAATGGAAGTCCTTCAACTACAAACTCACCATTTTCATCTGTTGTACGAACAACTTCAACATACTCATCATCTACTTTTTCAAGTAATGGATAGTATTCTCCATCCTCATCTAAGTATAAGATTTTGTATTCTGCACCTTCAAGTCTAGTAACCTTTGTTGTTTGCTCAACATCAGCTAAAATACCATCAAGTATTCCTTCCATGAATTGTTCAACTTTAGTTATTAAAGAAACTTGTGTATCAGTATTTTCATCATCTACCATAACTTCTTCAATTTTTGTTAAATTAAATTTAGTTACTTTTAATGCTTTATTTACTATTTCACCAACACTTACACTAAATCTTTCATCAGTATTATTTGCTGGTTTTGTTTCAAATTCATAAGTTTCATTTGATAATTCATAGTTTTGATTTGTTGCAATTTCTTTTGCATAGAATTTACCCATTGGATATTCTGATTCAAAAGAACCATTTCCATTTTGATCAAATGTTACAACATCAACTAATGTATCTTTAGCAATTACTACTGTTCCATTAACGTTTGTAATATCTTCAGCAGCATATATACCAACTAATACATCAGCATAAGCATCAGAATTGATATTTTCAATTTGATCTACTTCGTTTTGTCTATAGAAGTTTAGTCCACTAAATACCTTAGTTACATCTAAATCATAGTCTTGTCTTGTTAATGTATAATTTTGAGTATCTAAGTTATATTCTTTTACATTTTGTTCTTGAGCTTCAACAACAATTGGTCTTTCTTCAGAATCTAGTACATATCCATCAGGAACTGAAACCATTTTTAATGTATAGTTACCAATGTATAATTTAGTTTGAACTTGACCATTTTCATCTGTTGTTAAAACTATTGTATCTCCAGCTGCCATTCTTACAGTACCATCACCTGTTACTATATCTTCATTAGCAGTCAATTCATATTTAGCACCAGCAATTGGTTGAGATGTATAAGCTGGACGTGAAACAGAATTATTTCCATAAGTTGTTTCTGTATTTACTCCTGTTAAAACATTACCTCTTGCAGTAACTGTTAATATACCTTTTTGTGCAACGTTTTTAGTTTCAACTTCAACAATTTTATCTCTGTCATAATCTTCTGTTGAATTTGGTTCAACTGTAAATGTTGCTATTGGTTGTTTAGTATCTGCAGATTGATTGTAATATCCTTCTGGAGCAGTTACTTCATATACTTTATATGTATCTGCTGGTAGTTTTTCTGGTAATACAACATATCCATAAATTGTATCATCGTCTGCTGTTACAAACTCATCCATTTCAACTACATCTGGATACATATTCTTTTGAGTTACAACTTCTCCTTTAGAGTTTTCTAATCTATATGTTGTTGGTGAAGCTGTTACAAGTTTACCAGTTTCAAAATCAAATTTTTGAATTTTTACATATCTTTGTGCAATTTCTGTATTTACAAGTTTTGAATAAATATATTCTTCCTCACGGTCTATATTTATTTTCATAGGATCCATAAGATCTAGTTTTTCACCTTCTGGAACATTAGGTCTTTTTGTTTCAGTACATGTATATTTTCCATAAGGTATATTTTTAAATTCTGCATATCCATTCTCATCAACTACAGTTACATATTTTTCTTCTGGACGACTGTTTAGAGTTAATGTAATTTCTGAGCCAACTGATGGATTCTTTGTTGTGTTACCACTTAGGTCACTGTTAGAAACTATCATTCTAAAGCCACCATATATTACGTCTTCACCTGACTCAACAGTTACTATTCTTTGTCCATTTTCATCTTGAGCAGCTCCTGCAGAAGCAGTAACTACTGCGTCATTTAACTTACATCCTTCAGAAGCAGATAATTCTTTTACATAGTAATCTTTATATTCAAGTGGTTTTGTTGTTGCAACACCATTTGCATCTGTTACTATTTCTTGAACTAATTGTGAACATCCTTGATCAGAATATACACCATATCTTGCTCCTTCAACTGTTGCATCACCTGTATTTGGATTTGCATCACTTGGATTTAAAGTTTTTTGAACTCTAACTCTTAGAGCATTTGTATAAAAACTTACATAATATGCATCATTATTTCTTGATGAACCAGTTAAATATGTTAAAGTCTTAGAACCATCTTTAAGAGTTGCAAGACCAGCAACATATCTTCCACCATTAATAGATTTTCTTATTACTACAGTTGCAGGATTATCTATAGAACCAATTTGCTCTGTTGTAAAGAATGTTATGCTATTTCCTGATTTACTATAGCTGATTCCAGAACCTGGCTCAACTGCTAGATTAACTAATGCCATTGTATCAAGGCCATTAGAATCTGTTAAAGTAACCTCATATCTTTGGTTTGCTTCATTCCAACCCATTTCTATAGGTTGCCCTTCTGCTTGTACTTGATCTGTAAAAGCATATGAAGGTTTTGCTAATGCTTTTTCTACATTAATTTTAATATATGCATATCTTTCAGCTGCAATTGCATCTAAACTTGCAACTGCTGCTTCTTCATCAGCAGTTCCTAATGCACCTGCATTTGCTAACCAAATATACATTTGTGTAGCTAGTGAATATTGACTATTATAATTATCTAGGGCATCTTGATTTTCTAATTGATCTGATGATAGAGAATTGTTTAGACCAAAAGCTAAACCTAGACCAATTCTTACATTAGAAGAAGTCCCTGCATAATCAAATTCTACCTCATCTCCTACAATGTTACCAACATCTAAGCTATATGCTTTGATATTAGCTCCAGTACTTTTAACTTTTAGAGTATAAAATTGTACTGGATTCATAGTTGTTCCTAATACAGTAGCTTGATATGGAGTATTAAAACTCTTAACTACTTTATCTAGGACAGGTGTTGATGGATCTTCATCTCCGTCAACAATTGCAGCAAGCTGAGATGCTATAATAGTACTTAATTTGATTTGTCCATTATTAGGCATTGTAACTGCTTGTACGTTAGTGCTTACTACTGAAAGAGCAACTAAAAGTACAAAAGCAAATACGTATTTAAGCTTACTTATTTTCATATAATCTCTCCCTCTCCTTTTATTTTTCTAACAAAAAATAAAACTGAATTTATTTTCTGATATTAAAATAATATCATTAAGAATTTTTAATTTCAACCACAAATTTTTAAAAAACTACAAAATACATGTTTTTATTACTTTATATTACAAATAAGTTTCACAAATGTTTCACGATACTAAAAACAAAGAGAATACCACGTTAATTTAGGTATTCTCTTTATATTATATTTACTTTCTATTCATATAGTTTTCTCTAATCTTATCTCTATTTTTATATACAAATAGAGTTATTCCTATTGCACTAGATAGTAATACTATACTAAATAGCATTAAATTTATATCTGATGTATTTACTATTAATTCATTACTTATATTAAGTTCTTCCATCTCTTCATCAATAGTAATTCTATGAGGAGTTGTATCTATTCTATATTCTTCTGGAGCGCTAATTTCTGTATATGTATATTCACCATATGGAATATTTTCAAAATAATATTCTCCATTTTCATCTGTTGTTCCCTCAACTACATAATCTGTTTCTAAGCTTTCTAGTTTAAATGTACAATTTGGAATTTTTTGACCTCCTAAGAAATCAGATTTATTTATCTTTAACGTAGAATCTCTTCTTAGATTCTCTACTTCTGTTATACTTACAG
Source organism: uncultured Clostridia bacterium (assembly GCA_944386345.1). Lineage (GTDB taxonomy): Bacteria > Bacillota > Clostridia > TANB77 > CAG-465 > CAG-465. Next base: position 21,603 of record CALXAR010000004.1, on the reverse strand, counting down.
TCTGATCCTCATTTAAAATAAACTCATGAAGTTCTTCATTTAATTCGTATATTTCTGGAGCATTAATTTCTTTATAGTAATATATTTCTCCTGGTGTTAATAAATCTATCGGCATATAGAACTCTCCATTTTCGTCAGTCTTATCTTTATATATAACATTTTGGTCTTTATCTAAAATTTCAAACTCACAATCAGGTATAACCTCAGAATTAAAGGCATCTGTTTTTGTAAACAACTTAATATCAGTTAGCTCATTTGACATTTCTACCTTTAAAGGTTCTTCTACATGATCTTTAGTTATTTCAAATGAATATAGCGTATCGTCAACATCATAACCCTTTGGTGCTTCTATTTCTCTATAATAGTACTTTCCAAATGGTAGATTTTCTACATAAATTTCTCCATTTTCATCAGTTATATACTCAGAAACTCCCGTCTTAGAAATAAGCTCTACAGGCTCACCATTTTTATCATAGTATAACTTAAATTTTGCTCCTTTTAGTGCATGACTTCTATCTTGTGTATCACCATTAAAGAAATCTGCAATTCTTTCAATGATATTTTTATTTTCCTCAGCATATTTATATAGCTTAAACTTTCCTAATTCATTTAAATCATTATCAATTGTATTTGATAATATTACATCTATAACTGGTGTAGTATTATCATTAGGCTTAAATTCAAAATCATATTCATTCTCATTAATTAGATAATTCTCATTAGTATTAATTTCTTTTATATAGTACTTACCTAGTGGTAAATCATAATTTTGAGACGAAACTCCATTTTCATCAATTGTTAAAATATCTACCAAAGTATCTTTATCAATAATTACATCACCATTAACATTTGCTATATCTTCTCTAGTATATATACCTAGTCTTATATTAACATATGCATCCTCAAGCATTCCATTATACTCTGGCTCTTCCATATCCTTCATAACTTTTAGATTTAGTTTTTGCCTTACATCAATAAAATCCATATTCTTTTCATATATTTTTAAATCTTGCCCTTTATATTCTAATACAAAAGATATTTCATTTTGCTGTAACAAAATCCCATCTAAAGTTGCTGTTTCTTTAATTGTATACTCACCCAAATATAGCTCTGGTGATATTCCAATACCATCTTCATCAGTCTTAAATGTAACAGTTTCACCAGCTTTCATTCTAGTTGTTCCATCCGGTGTAACTATGTCTTCTTTTGCAGTAATCACATATTCTACTTCTCTTAGACCTTTTTCTTCGTAAACAGGCCTTGTAATCTCACCATCTTTTTCTGTACCAGTTAAGACTTCTCCTTTTTTATATACTACAACCTTTGCCTTTTGAGCTGTGTCCGGAAAATCTACAGTAATTATTTCCTCTTGTTCTGGATTTTCTGGTGTTGTTGCATCAATTGTAAATGGAACTCTTGTTTCATTTAAAGTATATCCATATGGAGCTGTTACTTCCTCTAGCTCATATTCTCCAGGAATAAGCCCATCTGGTAATATTAATGTACCATCTGCAGCTGTTACAAACTCATCAATTTCAGTTTGAGTAGGATAATCATGACTTTGTTTTATATATCTCTTTTCTGCAACATCCCAGACTTTAAAAGTTGCTCCTGCAAGTGGTATTATATTTCCTGTTTCAGCATCTCTTTTTACTATCTTTAATTTTCTTTCATTTCTAGGATCCTGAACTATATAATATAGTTTTTGCCCATCTTTTGACACATATACTGGCTGTGGATCCATTATATCAACAAACTCTAAACTCTTTGTTTCAGTAATTGTATACCATCCATATGGTATATCTATAAACTCTGCATAACCTATTTCATTTACAACTGATGTATATGTAACTGATGGATTTGAGTTTAAAGTTAGTGTTAATTCTACACCTGTTGCTGGTTCTTTTGTTGTTGAGCCCTCATCGAAATTAGTATTATTATCTTTATATTTAACTATATAGATATTACCTCTTTCAACAAGCTCAGTCGAAGTGATTTCATGATATGAAAATTCTTCACTTTGATTTTCACCTAGCTGTTCAACCACATGCACCTCTTCATCTGCTAAATATCCTTCTGGCCTTTTTGTCTCTTTTATATAGTATTTTCCTACTAAATAATTTCCTGTTTTAGCACTATAAGTGCCATCATCTTGCTTTTCTATTTTTACAGTCTCTACAGCATCTGTTAGAGCTTCATCTCTATATATTGTGTACTCTGCATCTTCAAGTCGTGCATCTCCTTGAGTAGTTGTTCCTGTTTCTCTATCCTCTTTATATATAGTTATTTGCATTTTTTTTGCAACATCTTCTTTTGTATATCTATAAGGTTCTCTCTCTGTTGAATCCTCCTCAACAAATACATCAAAATTATCAATCTTTAATGCTTTTGCTGGAACCTCAATTTCTTCAATCTCATATGTACCATATGGTAAATTTTCTATTACACAATATCCACTATCATCAGTAACAGTAGAGTAATATACTTTACTTCTATCACTTTTTAATGTTGCTGAAAATTTTGCTCCAGCAAGATTTAATTGAGGTGTTGAATCTGTAGCTTGTAATTTTTTTATTATCTCAATATTATTTTTTTTCACATCTTCATTACTAGTAAATGTTTTATCTATTAGCTCTACATCTTGATTTTCATAATCAATTGAAAAATATATTTCCTCATCATTTAATAAATATCCATTAGATGCTGTTTCTTCCCTATACATATACTTTCCTAAAGGTAGTATTACTGTATTACTTTCTCCATTTTCTCCTGTAGTACAAGTTCCCACTTCATCTCCTTTAGAGTATAATTTTGTTTTTCCATTTACAGCATATATATCCTCTCTTGCATATATTTTATATATAGCACCAGAAAGTGTTGCATCACCTTGTGCCACATCTGATGTTTCAGAATCTCTTTTTATAATTTTTACATTTCCTTTACTCTCATTATCTGATTTTTCAGAAGTCACAGTAATTCCTGTAATTACATTTGCCTTTACATTTACTCTATCATTATAATATCCATATGGAGCACTTGTCTCTATTATTGTATACTCTCCTGCTGGCAAATCTTCAAATCTTGCAATACCATCATCCCCTGTAATACCTGTAAAAGTTAAAGTTCCATTTGTTACTTGAAATGTAGTTCCTGGAACTAATTCTCCATACTCATCAGATTTTTTTACCTCAAGATCTCCTTCTGCAATAATTGGTTTAAATAAATATATTGCAGTAGCATTTGTATTTAAAGAAGATGAAGCCTGTGAAGATAGCAATTCTTGAGACACTCTACTTACTGCATGATAACCAGTTGTAGTATTATACACTCTTCTAACACCATTTATCTTCATACTAATATTAGTGATATCATTTTTTATAACTTCCAGTGGGATTCTAACTTGAAATGTACTATTCCATGTTATTCCCGTTGTTTGCATTCTATTACCATTCATATCAGTAATATACGTTCCTGATGGAAAACCATCAAGTATAATATCGTAATAGTCATTATTTTGAGGCTTATTTACAGTTATTGCATTTGAAACATACTCCATTCCCTCAATATTAAAATCAACATAGGAAGATGATGCCGATGGTTTATCGACATTAGTATTATATGATGCTGCTGCATAATATAAGTTCTTAGCAGCTTGAACACATCCGGGATCTCCTGCATATAGCCTATTTATATCAATTTGACCAAGTAGTGCCCAAATAACTGCCTGCCTAATCTGATAATCTGCTGATGAATTCCAAGTATAGCCGTGATCTGCAGCTAACGCATATCCTATTCTTGGGTCACTATATGAATATCCAGCATACTCTGTTATATACATTTTAGTATGAATATCAATACAGTATGCTCTTGCACCATCTAATGTAATTCCCCATACAAGAGGTACATCATTAATCTCCTCCTGCTCTGGTACACCAACATATAATCCGTCAAGTCTTTCATTTCCTGAAGTTAAAGCTATTGCTTTTTTGGGAGCTAAAAAGACTAAACAAAACATTATTATAATAAAAAAATACTTTTTCGTTTTCATACAATTTCCTCCAAAATTTTACTTTATTAATATTTTTTCACGAAGGATTTTTTTTATTCATTATTTTTTAACCAATTTTTAGTTTGACTTTTATATATTGTTTTACTATAATATTTTTAAAGGTGATTAGATGGATAATTTTTTTACTTTTTTTATATATTTTTTCATTTATAGCGTATTAGGTTGGATTGTTGAAACATTGTATTGCAGATTATTAGATGGAAAATGGACAAATAGAGGATTTTTATTTGGCCCATATTGTCCTATATATGGATTTGGTTCATTATTAATAATTGCATTTCTTCAAAACTTTAAAGATTCTGTAATTGAAGTATTTCTACTTGGAATGCTATTTACATCTACACTTGAATACTTAACAAGCTTTTTGCTTGAAAAGCTTTTTGATGCAAAATGGTGGGATTATTCAAAAATGAAATTTAATTTAAATGGTAGGATTTGTTTATTAAACTCATTAGAATTTGCTTTTTTAGGCGTCATTTTAACATATATAATACATCCTGCTTTTTCAAGTTTAATTTCTCAAATTCCATTAGAACTACTTCAGCTTATGTCTTTAGTTCTTCTTAGTATTATGGCAATTGATACTGGATTTACAATATCAACATTATTAAATTTAAAAGAGAAATTAATTACATTAAAAGAGTCTGCTGAAAAATTAAAAGAAAAAAATATTCTACATGAAAAAATATCTGAAAACTTCTTATATACTCAATTAAGCGAACTAAGAAAAAATTTAGCAACTAAAGGAAATTTCCAAATCAAAAGAATTTTAGAAGCATTTCCAGACTTTGAATTTAACGGCTTAAAAGCTCAAATAAATGAACTCAAATTAGAATTACATAAAATACGAAGAGAAATTGAAGAAAAAAGAGCACAAATAAAAAAAGAGTTTAAAGAAAATAAAAAAAGTAAAAATTCATAATAAAAAAGCGTCTTTAAGACGCTTTTTTATTCAACAATAAATCTTTTTAATTTTTTATCTTCAACAGTTCCAAGTCCTATATATTTTCCTTTATTATATACTCTTACTATTTGATTTGAAGATTGCACATCTATTAAAACTCCATTTAAGAATCTATTTAATTCTTCATCAGAAAGAGTTATTTTTTTGTTTTCTTCATAGTATTCCTCAATTGTAATTATTTTATCAAGCATATCTAAATAATCAAGTTTTAAAAAATCATACAAAGGAATACTGTCTTCTATTTTAAAATTACCAGTTTGAGTTCTTCTAAGCTCTGTCATTGTTGCTCCACAACCAATTTTTTTACCAATATCATTTACAAGGCTTCTTATATAAGTACCTTTTGAACACTCAACATCAAAAGCAACTTCTTTAGATTCCAAATCTATTTTAATATTGTCTATACTAAATATCTCTATGTCTCTTGGTTTAATCTCAACATCTTTATCTTCTCTTGCATATTGATATAGTCTTTTACCTTCAACTTTTATTGCAGAATACTTTGGAGGAATTTGTTGTTGTTTTCCAACAAATCTTTTTATTCTTTCTTTAATATATATCTCATCTTTATTTACAACACTTGCAAATATAATTCTACCAGTTATGTCATAAGTATCTGTTTCAACACCTAGTAGCATTTTTACACTATACTTTTTGGTTTCGCTTACTAATTTTTCACTTAATTTTGTAGCTTCCCCAATACATATTGGTAAAACTCCTGTTGCAAGTGGGTCTAAAGTCCCAGTATGTCCAACTTTTTGATTAGGAAAAATCTTTCTTATTGCATCAACTACATCGTGAGATGTAATACATTGTGGCTTATCTATATTTAAAATTCCATTCTTTGTTTGTGGTATTATCATTATAACATCTCTCCTACAACTTTAATAAGCTTTTGCTTTTCTGTTTCTTCATCTTCTCTCATAGTATATCCTGCAGCTCTTGGATGTCCACCGCCTCCAAACTCAATAGCAATTTTAGAAATATCTACATTTCCTCCAGAGCGCATGCTTACCTTATTTGTTCCATCACTTTTTCCCCTAACATATACTGCTACTTCAGTTCCTTCTACTGCTCTTAAATAATTTGTCATTCCTTCTGCATCTTCATCATCTATGCCAAGACTTCTTATCTCATCATATGGAACAAATGAATATCTCATTTTTCCATTATAAAATACTTCCATATTATCAATTGTCTTAGCAATCAATTTTAATTTTGACTCTTTCATAGTATCATTTAATTTCTTACATACTTTTACTGCCTCAGCTCCATAATCGAGTAATTCTGCTACAGCTCTAAAAGTGTCAGAATTTGCATTAGAATAATTAAAACTTCCAGTATCTGTCATTATTCCAGTATATAATAACGTTGCCATATCTTTATCTATCTCTACATCTAAAGATTTAATAAATAAGTATGCTATTTCACTTGCTGAAGATTTCTTATCATCAATAAATCTAAAATCTCCATAAGGGCTAGATATTTGATGATGATCAAGCATAATTACTTTCTTTGCTCTGTTATATTCTTCTTGAGTTATTGCAAGTCTTGTATTGTCACTAGAATCTAAAGCAATAAGCAAATCAAATTCAGAATCATCTATAGACTTTACACATGAGCTAACTCCTGGTAAAAATTCAAATACAGTAGAGTACGACGGCATAACAACCTTTGCATTTTTTCCTAGCTTTTTTAAAGCAAAGCAAATTGCAATTGTTGAACCAATAGCATCACCATCAGGATTAACATGTGCTGATATATATATATTATTTGATTTATCTATTATTTCTTTTGCCTCTTTAAACAATACAATCCCCTCCAAACTAAAAAACTATTTATTCATATTATCTTTTTCTATTACTTCTTTTATAACTCTATCCATATGCTCACCATATTCCATTGAATTATCTAACTCAAAAGTAATATCTGGCATATTTCTCATTCTTACCCTTTTTCCTAATTCTTTTTTTATAAATCCGGTAGCTTTTTTTAAAGCAGCTACTACTTTATTCTTATTTCCTTTACCATATATACTAACATATACTTTAGCATATTTTTGATCAGGAGTTATTTTTACATCAGTTACAGAAATTAATCCTATAACTGATGGCTCTTTAACTTCATTCATTATTATATTGCTTAATGCAATCTTAACATCTTGCTCTAGTCTTTCGTGTCTTTGCATAATAGTCCTCCTATTTTACTTCCTCCATTACGAAGCACTCAAATATATCTCCTTCTTTAATGTCACTATAATTTTCAAGCTTTATTCCACATTCATAGTTTTCGTTAACTTCTTTAACGTCATCTTTTTCTCTTTTTAAAGAATCTATTTTTATCTCTAATAGAACGATATTATCTCTTACAAGTCTTACCATAGCTCCTCTAACTATTTTTCCAGATTTTACATAGCAACCAGCTACAATACCAACGCCAGTAATTTTAAATATCTTTCTAACTTCTGCAACACCATATTTAACTTCTTTATATTTTTTAGGCATTAATCCTTTAAGCGCTGTCTCAACATCATTTATAGCATCATATATAACACTATATAATCTCATATCTACTTTTTCTTTTTTAGCTTGTTGTTCTGCAGCTGGCTCTGGTCTTACATTAAATCCAATTATAATTGCATTTGAAACAGATGCTAAAGTTACATCAGATTCTTTAATACCACCTGTTGAAGCATGTATAATTCTAACTCGTACTTCATCGTTAGATAGTTTTAATAATGAATCTTTTATAGCTTCAACAGAACCTTGAACATCAGCCTTTATTATAATATTTAGCTCTTTTATCTTACCTTGTTTTATTTGACCAAATAAATCATCAAGAGTAATCTTACTTCCTTGTTTAATAAGATCTAGTCTCTTTTTAGCAATTCTTTTTTCTATCAAATGTTTAGCTACTTTTTCGTTTTCAACTTCATAGAAAACTTCTCCAGTTTGAGGTACATGAGACAAACCTAATATCTCAACAGGAGTAGAAGGACCAGCACTTTTTACAGATCTTCCTTTATCATCCTTCATAGCACGAATTTTTGAAACCATATCTCCAACAACTATAGTATCTCCAACATTTAATTGTCCTCTTTGAACAAGCATTGATACAACAGTTCCTCTAGTTTTATCAAGTCTTGCCTCAATTACAGTACCTTTAGCTTGTTTATTTGGATTTGCTTTTAAATCTTTCATATCTGCAATTAAAAGTAGCATCTCTAGAAGATTATCAATTCCTTCACCAGTTTTAGCAGAAATTGGTACGCAGATTGTATCTCCGCCCCATTCTTCTGGTACAAGTCCATATTCAAGTAATTCTTGTTTTACTCTTTCAACATTTGCACCTGGTTTATCTATTTTATTAATAGCAACTAGAATACTAACACCAGCAGCTTTAGCATGGTCAATTGCTTCAATTGTCTGTGGTTTTATTCCATCATCAGCTGCTACTATTATAATGGCAATATCTGTAATTTGAGCACCTCTTGCTCTCATAGCAGTAAATGCTTCATGTCCTGGTGTATCTAAGAAACAAACTTCTCTATCTTTTACTTTAACTTTATATGCACCAATATGTTGTGTAATTCCACCAGCTTCTCCTTCAACTACATTTGTCTTTCTAAGTCTATCTAGAAGAGATGTTTTACCATGATCAACGTGACCCATAACAACAACTATAGGAGGTCTTGGCACTAAATCTTCTTCTTTATCTTCACTTTCATCAAAAAGTATATCTTCCTCAGTAACTACAACTTCTTTTTCAGCAGTAATACCAAATTCTCCAGCAATTAAATATGCTGTATCAAAGTCTATATCTTGGTTTACTGTAGCCATTATTCCCATAGAGAATAATTTTTTAATAACTTCTGATGATTGTTTTTTTATTGCTTCTGCAAATTCTTTAACAGTCATAGTCTCTGGTAATTTAACTTCTGTCATAGGAATAATTTTTGTTTGCTTCATCTCAACTTTTGGTGCTTTAGTTTTTTTCTTTCCATAGCTTTTTCTAGATAAATCACTATCTCTTTCATAAAGATCCATTAAGCCTTCTTGGCTTATTTCCATTCCTCTTAGTTTTCCAGTAGATACTCTAGAATTTTCTTCTCTTAATTTATTTTTATCTATTTTGTCTTTTCTATTCTCTAAGTTAGAGTTATTTCTATCATTATATCTCTTTTTATCTTTATCAATATTTGTTGAGTTGTATTCTCTACTTTCTTTTTGCTCTAATGGAGATCTCTCAGCCTGTTTTATAAATTTATTTACTTGATATGAAGTATTATCTGAATTTTGTCTTTGATCTCTTCTGTAATTATTTCTTTGTGGTCTATCATTATTTTGATCATTATATTTTGTATTATTTTTCTTAAAATCTCTATTACCACTTGAATTTCTATTATAATTTGGGTTATTTTGGGAATTATAATTATTCTTCTTAAAGTTATTATCTCTATTATTTTTATTATAATTATTATTTCTATTATTTTGATTTCTTGAATTATTATTTTCTATTACTTTTGATTCTGCAATAACGTTTTTTTCCATATTGTTACCACTTTCTTTTACTTCTTTTTTTACTTCATTTACTTCAGTATTTTTGTTTTCATCTAAAGATTTTGATGGCTTTTTCTCAGCTTCAACTTTATTTTCCGGTTTAACTGGCTCAGGCTTTTCTATTGGCTTTCCATTTCTTGTTATTACTATATTATTCCTATTATTTTGAAATCTATTTCTTCTTTCAAAAGAGCTAGCTCTGTTTTTGCTTTGCATATTATTTCTATTACCTGAAGGCTTTGATACAATATTTTGATGTGTTTTTTTTATTTCTCCTGATGCATTTGATACAATTTCATTTACTTCTTTTCCTTCGTCTGTTGTATTAATAACCCTAACGTTTCTTCTAATAATATGAACCTGCTCTTGTTTCTTATCTTCTTTTACAGTAGCTTTTTTACTAGTACTACCCTTTACTTTATTTACGTCACTCTCTTCAAGTGTTGATAAATGAGATTTTACTTGTATTCCCATACTATTTAATTTTTCTAACATCTCTGTATTAGATAAATTTAATTCTTTTGCTAATTCATATACTTTTAATTTTCCCAAATTTCTTCCCCCAATTCTTTTAATACTTCTAACATACTATCATTTTCTACATCTATTTTTAACTTCATTCTATTTTTTAGAATGATTTTTTGTAATGTTGTAATACACTTTATGTCTTTGCATATATATAGTCCTCTACTATTAATATTCTGCTTTCTATCTATTATAGCATTTTTATTATTATCTGCCACAATTCTAAAAAATTCTTTCTTATTTTTTCTGCTCTTACATGCTACACAGCATCTAATAGGCTCCATTGCATCACCTTTTTCTATTCTACTACAGTCTCTTTAATTTGTGTTTCTGTTTTTATATCTATTTTCCAACCAGTTAATTTTGCAGCAAGTCTAACATTTTGTCCACCTGCACCAATTGCAAATACTAAAGCCTCATCTGGTACAACTACAGTTGCAATCTTTTCTTCATCATTTATATCAATTGCAAGTATTGGTGCTGGAGAAATAGCGTTTATTATATAGCTTGGTATATCTTCACTATATGGAATAACATCTATCTTTTCTCCATTTAATTCATCTATAATTGGTTGTATTCTCATTCCTTTTTTACCAACTAAACTTCCAACAGGATCAACATTTTCATCATTTGACCAAACTGATAATTTTGTTCTACTTCCTGCTTCTCTGGCAATATCTTTAATCTCTACTATTCCATCCATTATTTCTGGAACTTCATTTTCAAATAATTTTCTTACAAAGTTTTCACTCTTTCTAGATAATGTAATTTTTGGAGATGAAATACCAGTTTCATTTACAACATTTGTTACTAAAGCTTTAATTTTTTGATGTGGTTGTAATTTTTCTGTTTTAATTTGTTCAGTAGTTGGTATTAATGCCTCAACTCTACCAAGATCAACAATAATTCCATATTTTTCAGTTTTTTGTACTGTTCCTGATATTATTTGACCAACTTTATCTGCATACTGTGTATATACTAAGTTTTTCTCAGCCTCATTTATTTTTTGAATTAAAATATTTTTACCTGTTGACGCTGCAATTCTTCCAAAGTTTTTTGGAGTAACTTCAACTTTAACAGAATCTCCTATTTTAACTTTCTTAGATATCTTTTTAGCATCTTCTAAGGAAATTTTTACTCCTTGTTCCTTTTCTGAAACTTCTTCTACTACTTCCTTTACGCAGTATACTTTTATTGATTGCTCTGTAATATCAACATCAATATCTTGTGGTATCAAGTATCCATTTTTTGTTTCTTTTTTCTCTTCTCCGTTATTTTCTTTTATTAATTCATCCTCTTTAGAATTCTTTCTCTCTTCTCTTTCATCTAAACAATGTGTATTAATAAAATCTCTTTTATATGCAACTTTTAGAGCAGATTTTAAAGAATCAATTAAATATTCTCTTGTAATTCCTTTCTCTTCATAAATTTGATCAATTGCATTAAATAATTCCTTTGAACTTATTTTTTCACTCTTCATTTTTTTATTCCCCCATCTTACTTATTAAATTTATTTAGTTTATTTAAATTAACATTATCTGTATTGCCTTTTAACGCTGCATTAAAATCATAAGTAGTATATGCAGTAGCTATATCTTTTAAAGCTATTTTTATTTTTTTATTGTCTTCCATTTTTAAAACAATACTATTTTCATCTTCATCTACTGATTCTATAATAGCATTAAACTCTTTTAACTCATCTAGTTTTTTAAATAGTTTAACATGGATTTCTTTACCTGTATATTTTTTATATAGCTTTATGTTTTTTAATTGTCTTTCAAGTCCTGGTGAAGATACTTCTAGTACATATTCTTGATTTATATTTTTATCAACAATATCCTCAATTGCTCTACTTACATTTTCACAATCTTCTACCCACATTTTTTCTCCAATTTTATCAATAACTACTCTTAATACATTATTTGAGCCTTCTTTTGCAAACTCAACATATTCAATCTCAAATCCTAACTTTTTTATAATAGGCTCAATTAATTCTTCTACTTTGACTTCTACTTTCATTTATTACCTCGCTTCTAAACATAAGTGAGAGGATTTTAGCCACCCTCTCACTTCAGTTCACAGTGATTATATTATACTATATTTATTTTAAAAATGCAACATTTTATGTGAATTTTTATACATAAAATATTAAAAAATTACTATTTTTAGTATTTCATTTATTATTAATAAAGACTAGTACATTATTTAAGTTTTTTTCTTCAAACTCTTCTAACCTATCTATTAGCTTTTGTACATTTTTACTCTTTATTTTATAATTTTCTCTTATTCGCTTTAAATCCATAATATTAACTTTAGCCGACTCTTTAAAAAATTCTATATAATCATCTATTTTTTCCATTTTAGATTTACGATTTGTAATACTTGAAGCAATATCTAGCATTGCGCTTTTTGTTCCATTAGTTCTTTTTGTTCTTGACTCTAGCATTCTTCTTAATGATATATTAAATCTTGCATATTCTCTCATTTGATATTTTATATACACATATATATTATCCTTAGTCTCTTTATTCTTGCATAATTGCTTTAGTAGTCTTCTATGAATCTCTATATTAGTCATTAAATATTTTATTGCTTCAATTTCTTCAGACATAAAAATCACCAATATTATTATTTACAATAAAATAATAAAAGATACCTCAAATTAGAGATATCTTTTAAAATTTTTATTTTACTATTTCAGTTTTTTGCCAGTAAAAGCTTCCATCTTCATTTTTTACAAATGTATGCCTGTATTCTGTAGCATCATCATAGTATTTTGATAGAATTTTTTTGTTCTTATCATTATATGAATACATATCTTGTGTAATAATAATACTATCAACTTCCGAATCTGAAATATGACCTAATGAACTTGTAAATCTATATCCTTGTCCATAATATGATGATATGTTGTGGTATCCATATTCATAACTATCTATTAACATTTTTTCTGTAACTATATATTTATCACTATACTCTTCTACATTTGTTATACCAGTGTGAATAAACTGATTTGTTCCACCACCAAAACCACCATAAACATAATATATATCCTCACTTGAATCATACTTTAAGATTTTACCTCCACCAGCTTGATATAATACATATGTGGGCTCATACTCAACATCTCCAAATACTTTTTTTATAGCTTCGTCCATATATTTAACTTCTAATTTACCAGTTCTCATTTGATCATCAGGTTCAATTTCTTCGATATTCTTGGCTGCATCATAAAAAAATGCAATAGTCTGAATATACTCATTTGATAAGTCGTCAACAGTTAACTCTCCCTTTTTTAACCAATGAAATATATCGCCAGTTGCTCCATTTACTAGCATATACATCTCTTCTACAATTTCACTATCTAAAGCTACACTTGTAGGAGTCTCTGGTTCTTCTTGTTCTTCCTGATTTTCTTCTAAATTTTCATTATTTTCTATAGTTGTATCATTATTTTCTTCTGTTTTTGGCAAATTCGTAATTACTAAAGCAACTATAAGAGAAATAATAACAAGTATTAATAATATTATTGTTATAATACTACTTCTTCTCATATAAAAACCTCCAAAACTTATATATCTATATTATATTGTATAACTTTTAAATTTTTCAATAATTAGAATATTATATTTTAATTTCTAAATATAAAAAACGCCTAAAACTCAATGTTCTAAGCGCTTTATTATTTTTCTATTTCTTTTTTACTGAAAATCCAAATCTTCCAATTTGCTCTCCTAATTTATAGTAATGTCCATGTGAATATGCCATCAAATTGCATTTTTCCATATCAAATCTGTCAGTTTTATCTATATATTTTTCATCAACATCAACAGCTAAAACCTTTGCAATGAACATATCATGAGAGCCGAGTTCTTTAATTTCTTCCACTTTACATTCTATTACCACAGGACTCTTCTTAATAATAGGTACATCAATTTGTGATGCCTTCTCTGTTTCCAAATTTAGACTTTTAAATTTATTTTCATTTCTACCAGACTTTACACCACAATAATCTGTTGCATATGCTAAATCTTCTGTAGTTAAATTAATACAAAAAACTCCACTGTTTTTTATTATATCATAAGAAAATCTCTCTTTTCTTACAGATATATATGTCATAGCTGGATCACTACAAATTGTTCCTGTCCAAGCAACTGTAAATACATTTTCTTTTTCTCCATCTTTGCATGTGATTAATACAGCCGGTACAGGATAAACTAATGTTCCTGGTTTCCAAGTTCTTCTTGACAAAACATATTCCTCCTTTAAATTCCAAACTTATTATTAGTATTATCTTTAAACAGTTCTAATTTAGGTGGTATGAATGTAAATAATACAAAAACTCCAATTAATAGTATATTCAAATACTTAAATACATCCTCTACTTTAGCTGATATTTTTATTTTATTTTGAATAAAAAACTCAACAAACTCAGAGATAATAATACTAATATAAAAGATAGCTATATCAAGTAATAAAATCTCAATATTAGTTATTGATTTATATCCATAAAATAATAACGGTATTATAATTATTAGTGTTATTATTTTAAAAAACAACGATGACCATAAATTACATTTTCTCTCTTCAATAATCCACATTTTAAAAATTGCAACTATATAAGTAGGTATCACAGCAATTTTTATATGCTCCCATACACTCTCATTTACAGCACTAAAAATAGCAACAAGTAAATTACCGCCACTAAATTCGTACAAAAAATGTAATAATGTACCAAGTATACTTACTACTATAATATCTATCCAAAACTCTTTACTAAATAACTTTAAAGCTTTACACGTTTTCATATTATAATAATATGCTGCTAATTATATATATATGTATTAATGTGTATTTAATTTTCTTTTCTTTCTTCCTAGTTTTCTCATAAAAGGCATACCATATGTATATAAATAATACACAATAGGATTATACACCTTATTTATCTCACCAATATATTCTTCTAAGCCCTTTTCTCTACAAAAACCTACTTTAAATTTATATAGTCCATTATTTGGATCTAAATTTAAAACTCCACCAAAATTATATATTTTACAATTTGTTTCAAGTCCCCATCTAATCATTGCCATTTGCATTGCATAGTTAGGCATTAAGTTTCTTTTTACATTTGAGCTTGCGCCATAAACATAAAATAATTCTCCTCCAACATTTGTTGCTATTGCTGCAGCCAATGCTTCACCTTCATGCTCTGCAATATATATTCTTAACTTTGTTTCATCATAAGCATCAAGCATTCTTTCAAAATAGTCATAATCTCTGCACCCTATTTTATCTCTTTCAGTTGTAATTTTATATATCTCGTAGAACTTTTTCAAATCTTCAATATCTCTTGAATATCTAACAGTTACACCTTTTCTTCCAGATAGCCTTATATTATATCTAGTTTTCTCTGCAAAGCTCTTCATAAGCTCTTCTTCTGTTTTTCCTTCGATATTTAATACCATATTGTGACCGGGTTGAATTAAAAAATCGGGATCTGGTTTATATCCAGTTGTTTTGTATTTTGCTTTTTTATACATTGTATCTAATTTCTCATCATAAAGAACTTGTGGATCAAATTTTAACATACATGCTTTATATTTTTTGGCTAGTGGCTCTGCCTCTTTAATTAGTCTATTAACTAAGTCAATATCATATACATCACATACTGGTCCACGTGGTGCGTATATAATTGTAGAACTAAATGGTATCTTTTGAACAAGTAGCAACATTGCTGCAATTATCTTTCCATTTTCTCTTAAATATATTGCTTCATGCTTCCAATTATTTTTTACCTTTCCCCAATTTAAATCCTGCATAAAACTTGTTCCAACGCGATTTAAAACAAAATCTTCATATTCTTTAACTTCTTCTTTATTATTAAAATCTAATATTGGCATTTTTTCCCCCTATAATTTTTTTAACATTTGTCCTTCTCTTGTATCTTTTACCTCATATCCTAATGAGTAAATTTTATCTCTTATTTCATCAGACTTAGAATAATCTTTATTTTGTCTTGCTATTTTCCTTTCTTCAAGTAAATCAGCAATTTCTTGTGGATAATTTTCTTCTTTTGACTCTTCCTTATCTAAATCTAATGATAAGATGTAATCAAATTTCATAAGTAAATCAAAATATTTTTTAGATTTTACTTGTTCTCTTGCAACATCCCAAACGACAGCTATTGCAAGTGGCATATTAATATCATCATTAACTGCATTATTAAATCTATCTAAATATTCTTGTATTTTTGTATCATCTGCTTCATCTACACCATTTTTGTGTTGCTTAGTTGCCTCCCTTAATCTATTTAAAGCAACTTGAGCAGATTTTATAGCGTCCCAAGTAAAGTTAAGTTTAGTTCTATAATTTGCCGAAAATGTAAAATATCTATATGCTAAAGGTTCAATTCCTTTATTTTCAAGATCTGTAATTGTATATACATTTCCTAAGCTTTTTGACATCTTTCCACCATTAATTTGTAAAAACTCAACATGCATCCATATTTTTGCTGGTACTTTTCCTGTAGCTCCTATTGCCTGTGCAATCTCATTTTCATGGTGTATAGGAATATGATCTACACCACCAGTATGTATATCGAATACATCTCCTAAATATTTTCTTGACATAGCAGAGCATTCTATATGCCATCCTGGATAGCATAAGCCCATAAAACTATCCCATTTCATTATATGTTCCTTTGGAGCCTTAATCCAAAGAGCAAAATCATGTGGATTTCTTTTTTCATTATCTACTTCAATTCTAGCTCCAGCTTTTAAATCATCTAGATTATTATTTGACAGCATTCTACCATAATTTTTCAGTTTAGATGTATCAAAATATACACCTTTTGACGTCTCATATGCATATCCATTTTCTAATATCTTTTTTACATATTCTTCCATATCTTTTATATGGTCAGTTGCTTTAGCCAAAATCTCTGTATCTTCAATATTTAATTTTTTAAAGTCTTTTTGATACGCTTCTGTATACATTTTTGCAATCTCATATACACTTTTATTCTGTTCTCTTGCAGACTTTGCCATTTTATCTTCGCCTTCATCTGCATCAGATGTTAAATGCCCTACATCAGTAATATTCATTACATGTAATAGCTTATATCCATTATATTTTAATACCTTTCTTAAAGTATCCATGAAGATATATGTTCTCATATTTCCAATATGAGCATAATTATATACAGTAAGACCGCATGAATACATTCTTACCAAATTATTTTCCTTATCTATTGGTTCAAAAATTTCTTTTTCTTTAGTAAGTGTATTATATAGTTTTAACATACTATACCTACCTTTCTAGTCTTTTACATTATATACTATTCTATAGTTTTTTTCAATTATATGTCAAATATAATTGTCTTTTTATTAAAATATATTTAATAATACTAGTAATTATAATTTATTTATTGAAAAAAATTTTTTTATACTATATAATTTTTTAAAAGGAGGATTTTATGGAAAGATTAAAAAGTATATTTGGTACTTTTTTTGATGTAAATTTATTCTCAATAAAGCGATTAATAATAGCTATAGTAGTACTAATTAGCTTTTTTATATTAAAAGGTATATTATCTAAATTTATACTAAGAATATTTAAAGTCAAAGGAAAAGAAAAAATTAAATCAAATAATTTCTATAAACCATTAAAAATATTTTTTGGAGCATTAGGTCTATATCTTGCAATTTTAATACTTGGACCTTCAGAGGCACTAAAAAATATACTTCACACAATTTTTAGATCGATAATCATAATATTAGTTACATATTCATTAGGAAATTTAGTTTCACCAAAATCTAGGTTTGAAAAACAACTTAGAAAAAAACTAACAAAATCTAATGATTCAATGATAAAGATGATTTGCAAGACATTAAAGGTACTAATATATATTATTGGTGCTGTTGTTTTAATTAGCGAACTAGGATTTAATGTTAGTGGTATTATAGCTGGTATAGGAATTGGTGGTGTAGCTATTGCACTCGCTGCACAAGATACAGCATCAAATATAATAGGAGCTTTGATGATTATTCTAGATAAGCCTTTTGAAGTTGGTGATTGGATTTGTGTGGGTACAACAACAGAAGGAAGTGTAGAAGAATTTACATTTAGAAGTACAAGAATAAGGGAAGCTGAAAACACTGTAGTATCAATACCTAATTCAACTATAGTAAACTCAGTAATTATTAACTGGAACAGATTACAAAAAAGAAGAATTTCTTTAGATTTAATACTAGATGTAAACACTTCATTAAAAAAGATTGCTGATGTTCAAAATGAAATATTAATTTATTTAGAAAATGAGCCACATATACTAAATGATAGTGCATATGTAAAATTTTCTGAAATTAGAGCTGATGGATTTGAGTTAGAAGTTGTTTGTTATACTGATATTATAAATTATATAGATTATGTTACTTTTAAAGATCAAGTCAATTTTAAACTTATGAGTATATTACAAAACAACAAAGTTTCACTTACTTCAAAGCCTCAAACTGTGTATGTAAAAAATGATTAAAAAAAGTCAAATTGAAATTCAATTTGACTTTTTTTATTATATCTCTATCATATTAAAAACTAAATTTTGTGAATCATATTTATATAATACATTAGTATCTATAGACATTGCATATTTAGATATGAAATTAAGCTTATCATCTTTTTCTTCATATACAACAAATACCAAGCAAGCATTGTCTGCAATTGTTGTTGTTCCTTGATTAAATATAATTTTTATTGTTGACATATCAACATTTATACCTAATTTTTCTCCAGGAATTTGTTTAAATTTATTTGTTATATTATCTTTTACTTCATTTAATGTATTTTCATCTAAAGCTTCTCCCGACTCTCCAACAAACTCATTTACAGTTTGTGTATAATCTTGAGGAACATTATATGGATTTCCATCATATTCTACTTTTGAGGAATCATCTGTTACATTTTGACCATCTATAGTACTAGATGTACCATCTACAGTAGCTTTATCTTCATCATTATTTATAACCCTTATAACTAAAACTATAAGTGCAATAATCACAATAACTATTGCAGTAATAATTAATAGTCTTTTTTTATCAAGTTTAGTTTGCCTTTTCATAAATCTCACCTAGCAAAATTATATCAAACTTATATAAAAAAATCTACTCTTTTTTATATAATTGTATTTTTCCTTCGTTATTACTTTTTAATATATCTAGCCAAATTGAGTTTTCTATATTTCTTTTCTTTTTTGGATGTACTAAGAATCTTAAGTATAATTCTATATGTTCATCTACAACTTCAACATATATTATTGGCTCTAAATTATTAAAATATATTCTATATTCCATTGAAGCATCGTTAACTTCATCTTCCATTTTATTTGGAATATTTCTAACTATACTATTTTTCTTAATTATTCTATATAATTCCTTTTTTGTTTTATATACATCTGCGTCCAATGGTATTTTTATTTTTATTTCATCCCATATATACTTAAATGCTTTAATATAGTTTTTTACTGGATAAGTAAATACTATAGAATTAGGGACATGTACAATTCTACCTGTACTTTGTTCACCATTAACTCTATCTCCTATCTCTAACAGATCAAATCCCGTTTTATTTATATTTACAACATCACCTTTTAAACCATTTATTTCTATTCTATCTTCAAGTGAGAATACTTTACTTGTTTTTATATATATACCAGAGAAAAAGTTAAATATTATATCCTTTAAAGATAAGGTTATTGCAGTAGAAATAAAAGTTATAAATGTTAAAAAATTCTTTAAATAATCAATCCAAACTAAAGATAATAGTATCAGAGTAACTGTCGTTGCTATAGCACTCCCTTTTTTATTATACATATATTTTTCTTTTGAATTTAAGTTTTTCTTAAAAGATATTTTTAATAAAAAATATCTTATTCCTTTAATTAAGAAAATTATTATTAAAGATATGATTATTAAATAAATATAATTACTCTTTATAGTTGTTATAGATTCTATAAAATCACAAAAAGCTTGCAAAAATTTCATACTACTCCCTCCTTATCTATAATATTTTACGGAAATTATATTATAACATTATAGAGTGATTTTTTCTAGTTTTTTCACAATACTTTCACTTTAAATGTTTACATAAAAAATAGAATAGTAAATTTACTATTCTATTTTTGTCTTAACGACACTATATAAAACTCCCCTTCATATTTAGATAGCTCATTTAGTAATTTTTTTATTTCATCTACCTTTGCCTTTATTATTATAATAGCACTGTTTTCTGATCTTTTAATCTTATAGCTTCCATCATCAAAACCGCTATCTTTTAATATTTTTCTTAATTTATTTAAAAAAACTATATCTGTCATACCTTTATATAACACTGGAAAACAAGAATTTGATGAGTAGTCTACTTTAAAAACCTCAATTTTATATTTCCGTTCCTGCCTATTATTGTATTTGACACAAGCATACGAAATGAGCACTCCTAAAATAAAACCAATTAAAATTCCTAATAAAAAATTCATACCAATTCCTCCTTTTTATTAAAAACCATCAAGAGCAATATATTATCTTGCATGGCAATTATACCATAAATATATAAAAAAATCAAAAGAAAAAGAGCTAGGGAGATCCTAGCTACTTGTGGCTCCTCAAGTAGGGCTCGAACCTACGACCCTTCGGTTAACAGCCGAATGCTCTACCGCTGAGCTATTGAGGAATATATTATTATTATATGTATATATTATCACTACTATTATAAATTGTAAATAGTTTTTAATTAAATTTTTAAAAAATAAGAGATAAACTCTTATTTAGTTTTAATACGGATATTATTGTTATTACGTATAATAAATAAAAATATTGGTCTTAAAATCCCTAAGCTTAGAACACTAAACACAGTAAATATATCTCCATATTTTCCGATAGCCTGTGTAAAAATCTTATGTGAAATCACAATATTTAATATAAAGCTTGTAATTACTAAAATAAAGAATATTAATAATAACCAAAGATTAAATTCTACAGTATAATAAAAATATATAAACATTATAACTATAATAATATTTATTATTCCAAGAACAATTCCTTGATTTTTTAAATTTGCAATTTTTCCTAGTAGATATTTATTATAAAATGGTATCCATGCTGTAAAAGTAGTATTACACTTTTGATTCTTATTTATTCTTGAAATAGCAACACTCTCAAATATATATGTTATCAGCAAGTATATAGCAATTATAAAAAAAATCGCAACAAAGAACCAAAAAATAGTAGATAAGATTCCAAGTAATAACAATACACTTATTCCACCCATATTCTTACATCCTCTCTATATTATTTTACAAAGATATATTATCATAAAGCTATAGTTAAAGTCAAATTAAACGCAAAAAAGCTAGGAATAAAATCCTAGCTTTATCTTGGCTCCTCAAGTAGGGCTCGAACCTACGACCCTTCGGTTAACAGCCGAATGCTCTACCA
>CALXAR010000003.1 GCA_944386345.1 uncultured Clostridia bacterium | reverse complement strand
AAAAAAATAACCAGATTTCTCTGGCTATTTAAATTATTCTTCTACAGGATATACGCTAACTTTTTTGTCGCTTCTTCCTTTTCTTTCAAATTTAACGACACCATCAACTTTTGCGTATAAAGTATCATCACTTCCGATACCAACATTAGTACCTGGATGAACTTTAGTTCCTCTTTGTCTATATAAAATATTTCCAGCTAAAACAAATTGACCATCAGCTCTTTTTGCTCCAAGTCTTTTTGCTTCACTATCTCTACCATTTCTTGTAGAGCCGCCTCCTTTTTTATGTGCCATTTATCTCACTCCTTTTTTATTCACATTACGTTTTAAATCATTATTTAGCTGCTTCTTCAGTAGCTTTTTTTGCTCTTGTTCCAGTTGTTATTTTTTCAATTTGAATTTTTGTATAAGGTTGTCTGTGTCCTCTAATTTTTCTTTCATTTTTCTTTGGTTTGTATTTAAATACAACAACCTTTTTAGCTTTACCATGTCCAACAACTGTAGCTTTAACTTTTGCTCCTTTAACAGTATCAGTTCCAACTGTTACTTTGTCTCCATCAGAAACTAATAGAACTTTATCAAAAGTAGTTGTTTTACCTTCTTCTAGCTCTTCTAGTCTATCAACAAAAACAATGTCTCCTTCTTGAACTTTGTACTGTTTTCCACTAATTTCAACTATTGCGTACATAATGTTCCTCCTTATTCTAACTTGCTCTCGCCATTAAGGTAGTTTACACTTTTTTAACCTGTTCTGTGCGGAATACGTGTATTATTTTAACATATCGACTTATAATTGTCAACTTTTTTTATTGATTTTAGAAAAGTTTCCTTTACTCTTTTTCAATAAATTCCTCTACTTTCTTGCTTGCTTCAAAAAATATATCCTCTAAATTCTTTAATTCATCTTTTTTAAATTTCTGTAAAACAAAATCTGCCATATCCTGCTTTTCATGCTTTAGCCCACCAAGACCAATTCTAAGCCTTGATATCTCCTCTGTTGATAGCATTTGAACAATATTTTTCATGCCGTTATGTGAGCCGCCACTTCCCTTTTCTCTATATCTAAAAGTCCCAAAAGGAATATCTATATCATCAAATATAATTAAAATATCTTTATTATCTACTTTATACCACTTTTTTAATTTAACTACTGCATTACCACTTAAATTCATAAAAGTAAGCGGTTTTGCCAAGATAATTTTTTCTCCATTTACTTTTGTTTCTCCTACTAGAGAATCACATTTATTTTTTTCTACATCTATACCATAAATTTTAGATAAATAATCTATAAATAGCCACCCAATATTATGTCTAGTTTGACTATATTTTTCTCCTGGATTTCCAAGTCCGACAATCAATTTCATTTCAATTTTTCCTTTCCATTTTACACACAAAAAAAAACTATATCTTTTTTATCCCTACTTTTGTTAAAAACTCTTGAAAAAATAAGTATTTTATAGTATCATTATATATGAATTAGTTTAATATGTCAATTAGACGTTTGATAACTATTTATATTACTGAAAGTGGTGATTTCGTTTTGATAAATGATCTTTTTAAGAAATTGCATATAAAAGCTAAACCTGAAAAAGTTTTAACATATATATTTTATGCTATTAGTATAGTAGTAGCGTTATATTCGCTTGCAAAGATTTTAAGTTTAGCATCAGGAGATATTAGAATAAGTGATTGGGTTCATTTAGACTCGCTTATTCCATATATTCTATCAATCCTTTTTATTATACCTGTTCTTGCATTCTCGTTTTTTGTAAATTCAGGTATTCCAAAAGGTGATAATCAAAAAATTAATATGTTTATATTTTCATGCGTACTCTTAGCTTTACCAGTGTTATACTCATTTACTACTGCTGTTAACTGGATAGCATGGCAAGTACTTGAAAATTTACCTAAATATGATTTGGTATTACATACTTATCCAGAATTTATACCACCAGCAATAAAAGCTATAAGCTTACTTGTTCCATTTATATCAATAATAAAAGTAATGGACTATTTCCTATCTATATATAATAGTGAGGACTTAGTAAAAGCTATATCTGGATTTGTTGGACTAACTGTAAATCTTGATAAAAAGAAAAGCGATGAATTTGATTGTAATACTGTAATTGGAACAGCAAAAGGAACTTCACTTCCAATTGTTGTACCAGAGAAAAAACGTTATGAGGCAACTCTAGTTCAAGGTGCTACTGGTACTGGTAAAACAGCTACAGTATTATTACCAATGAGTGCTCTAGATCTTGAGAAGAAATTCTTCTTTAGAGAATATGCTAAAAAAATAGGTTACTCAATGCTAAAAAGAGGAATTGCTTATATGAACGGACCATATGATAATAGATACATAAATAGAAACTTTAATCTAAGTCTATTAAAGCCAAAAACTGGTATGGAAGAGCAATTTGAAAACGAAGTAGAGCCACTTGTACAATATAAAGATAATGCAACTGGTGCTACTACATATAGAAACTTAGGTATAACAATTGTAGAAAACGATGGTAATTTTATTTCGCAATTTATTGGAATTGCTAAAAACTTTGATATTGATGTTTTATCAATTGACCCAGCAAGTCCTGAGACTACACTAAGTATAAATCCATTTGCAATTCCTGATCCTGCAAAAGCAGCGTCAATAGTTGCAGACGTTCTTATGGCAATGTATGGTAGTGAGTCAAAAGGAAGTAGTGACCCATTCTTTACACAGGTAACAATAGATGCATTCCAAAACTTAACAATACTATTAAAAGAGATGTATCCTGTCCTTCACAATGGAGAAATGGCTTCTTTAGAGGATATGCTTGAATTACTATATAACTTTGATGCTGTCGAAGAAATGACAGAAGAAATGAAAAAAATACCAGAATTAGAATCAAAGTATAAACTTTTAATTAAATATTTTGAAAAGAATTTCTATAAACCAAGCTTGAATATAAACGGCTATGAAATTCCTGGAACTCGTGGAAGTGGTAGAAAAGATACAGAGAGATTTTTATATGGAGCAATTACTCAACTTAATAACCTAATTCGTAACCCTGGTCTTAAAGCTGCACTTTGTGGAAAGCAAAATGTAATTGATTTTGATTTAGCTCTTGCAAATGGTAGTGTAATAACTGCATGCTCAAGAAAAGGTGATTTAGGTATTATCCAAGCTAAAGCTTTTGGTATGTTCTTTATACTACAATTCCAAGATGCAGTACTTAGAAGAAAAGGAAATGAAGATTCAAGAATTCCTCACTTCTTATACATAGATGAATTCCCAGAATATATTACTAAAGATATGGATGTAATGTTTACACTATTTAGAAAATATAGATGTGGTGTTACAGTTGCAATTCAAAACTTATCTCAACTTGAAAAATCTGGTCATTCATACTATAAACAAACAGTACTTGCAAATACTAAGACACAAATTGTATTTGGTGATACTGTACCAGAAGATACTGAATACTGGTTTAAAGCATTCGGTATGGAGAAAAAAGTTGATAAAACAACTGACTATAATCTTAAAAATGGTGAAATGCTTGATTCAACTAAAGTTACTGTTAAAGATAAAGAAAGAATTAAAAAGCATAAGCTTGCAGAACTTGGATTTGGTTCTATGTTCTATAAGACTAAAAATGCTAGTGGAAAAACAATATTTGGTGAAGGTAAAACTTCATTCCTTGCAGACAAATATAAAGAGAAACAAAATACACTTATGTTTAATTTTGAAAAATATATGATGTCTAAGCCAGATGCTCCAACAATTACAATGAATGATAGTGACGACTCAACTAATGACGATGCACTATTTGGAGTAAATACATCAAGTAGACTTAAAAAAGAATTACAAAAAGAATCAAATGTAAATACAAATACTGACTTTATAAAAGTTGGAGAAGATAAATCAACTGATGATGACATCGAAATAGTAATTGAAGATGGTGGTATTACTCTTGATCAACAAGGTAATGGAAGTGCTATTACTGAAAATTATGAATCACCAATAATAAAAAGAAATAAAAGATAAAATTAACTCTCTTACAATTAAGTAAGAGAGTTTTTTGTATATAGAGTAATCTCATTTGTAATACTCTTTTCTTTATTAAACATCTTTTCTAAAACTTCGATGTTTAATAATCATTTTTATAAGCGTATTATACTATTTTTTATAATCATATAGCACTAAATACAAGATGTCACAAATATACACTTCTCTGTAACTACCTTCTGTTCTTTTAGTTTAAATAAAGCTTATATATATTAAAAGGATGTCAACAAATTTATTTTTGCTGACATCCTTTAATTTCAATGAATTTTTTCCACATCTTTATTAATTTGGTGACAAACAATAAATTTGCTACCTTTTTTAATTTTAATTTTTCCTTTATTTATGCATTCTTTCCACAGCATTGTTTATATTTCTTTCCCGAACCACATGGACAAGGATCATTTCTTCCAATCTTTTTTTCAGCTTTAACTGGTTTTCTTTTTGGAGTATCATCCCCTGCACCGCTAGTCATAATATTTGTAACTTTATTGTTCATTTTTACATTCATTACTTCTTCTTTTTTCTTTGGTTTTAAAGAAAATACTGCTTTTACTGCTTCTTGTCTTATATCCTCATTTAATTGTTCAAACATATTGTATGATTCAATTTTATATGCTTGAAGTGGATTTGTTTGTGCATAAGCTCTAAGTCCAATTCCTTCTTTTAAAGCTGTAATTGCATCTATGTGATCCATCCACTTTTGATTTACTGTATTTAATACTAGATACTTTGCTATTTTATTAAATTGATCTTCTATATTTAACTTCTTAGCTTCATCTAATCTATGATGATAAATGCCATCTACTTTTTCTTTTAGTAATTCAACCATATCTTCTTCATTTAGGCTTTTTACATCCTCTTTAGAAATTATATTGTCTTCACTAAATAAGTTCTTTAAAATAGCATTTACAGCCGAATAATCAACACTATCTATATTATCTGCAGAAGCAAAATACTCTTTAGCAATATTTTCTAATAATCCAGAGTATAGTTTTTTAACAATTTCTGATATATCTTCTGCCTCAATAACTTCTCTTCTTTGAGAATAAATAATCTCTCTTTGTTGATTCATTACATCATCATATTCTAAGACATTCTTTCTTATGCTATAGTTTCTTCCTTCAACCTTCTTTTGCGCTGTCTCAATAGTATTTGTCAACATTTTTTGCTCAATAGGCATATCGTCTGGAATTCCTAAAGCATCAACTATAGATGCCATTTTATCAGATCCAAAGAGCTTCATTAAATCATCATCCATAGCTATATAGAATCTTGAAGCACCAGGATCTCCTTGACGTCCAGAACGTCCTCTTAACTGATTATCTATACGACGAGACTCATGTCTCTCACTACCAATAATCATAAGTCCACCAGCTTCAATTACTTTTTCTTTCTCTTTTTGAACTTCTGGTCTATATTTATCCTCTATTTCTTTCATATCTTTTTTAGCTTGAATTATTCTTGGATCCTTATTTTCTATAGGAGTTATTGCAAGCTCTATTTCTTCTGGCTCATATCCTTTTTTAGCAAGCTCACTTCTTACCATATATTCTAAGTTACCACCAAGCATAATATCGGTACCACGACCAGCCATATTTGTTGCAATTGTTACTGCTTTATATTTTCCTGCCTGTGCAATAATTTCTGCCTCTTTTTCATGGAACTTAGCATTTAATACTTGATGAGGTATTTTCTTTTTCTTTAAAAGTCCACTAATTATCTCTGACTTATCAATAGAAACAGTACCAACTAGTACTGGCTGACCTTTTTTATAGCACTCTTCTACCTCATTTACTATTGCGTTAAATTTTGCCTTTTGAGTCTTATATATCACATCATTATAGTCTTTTCTAATTACTGGTTTATTTGTTGGTATCTCAACAATATCAAGCTTATATATTCCCTTAAATTCATCTTCTTCAGTTTTTGCTGTACCAGTCATACCAGCTAATTTATGATATAGTCTAAAGTAATTTTGGAAGGTAATTGTTGCAAGAGTTTGAGATTCATTTGCAATAGTAACTCCTTCTTTTGCTTCAATTGCCTGATGTAGTCCGTCGCTATATCTTCTTCCTTCCATTATACGTCCAGTAAATTCATCAACAATTAGTACTTTTCCATCTCTTACTATATAGTCTTTATCTCTAGCCATTATACCATATGCTCTTAAAGCTTGGTTTATATGGTGAGATATTGCAAGGTTTGATACATCAGATAATGCCTCAATACCAAAAAACTTCTCTGCTTTTTTAGTACCAGTATTTGTTAGCGCTACTGTCTTAGCTTTTAAATCAACAATATAATCATACTCATCATCTGTTTCATCAAATTCCTTATCGTTATTTTCAATTATTTTTCTAGGTTTTAGTGTTTTAACAAAGCTATCTGCTCTTTTATATAAATCACTTTGTTTATTTACATTTCCTGAAATAATAAGAGGAGTTCTTGCCTCATCTATTAAAATACTATCTATCTCGTCTACAATTGCGTAGTTTAATTCTCTTTGAACCATAGACTCCTTATCCATAGTCATATTATCTCTTAAGTAGTCAAATCCAAATTCATTATTAGTTCCGTATGTAATATCTGCTTGATATGCTTTTTTCTTTTCTTCAGGTGTCATGTTAGGAATTACAAGTCCTACACTTAACCCCAAGAAATTATATAATTTTCCCATCCATAAGCTATCCCTTTTAGCAAGGTAATCATTTACAGTTACAACATGTACACCTTTTCCAGAAAGTGCATTTAGATAAACAGGAAGTGTGGCAACCAAAGTTTTTCCTTCACCTGTTTTCATCTCAGCTATTCTTCCTTGATGTATTATAATACCACCTATAAGCTGTACTCTAAAATGTCTCATTCCAAGTACTCTACTTGCAGCTTCTGCAACTGTTGCATATGCTTCTGGCAAAATATCGTCTAATGTCTCACCATTTTCAAGTCTTTTTTTGAATTCATCTGTTCTTGCTCTTAATTCTTCATCTTTTAAACCTTTTAATTCTTCTTCTATTGCCTCTATTTTATCAACTAGTGGTTCGATCTTTTTTATTTCTCTTCCACTATATGTGCCAAATATTTTCTCTAATAGTTTCATATCTTCTGCCCTCCAAACTCTGTTTAATTATATCATAAATACATAAAAATTAAAATAGATATCGAATTATTTTGATAAAATCAAAATATGTAATAAATTTTAATATTTATTAATATATATATAATAGGATTAATGGAGGAATTTTATGTTTGTTCTAAATATAAAAATGGATTATAAAAAAATAATATTAGCTTGTATAATTTGTGCAGCTATAATTGCTTCAATCATTGAATTTGCAATCAAAGATGATTTTGTAATTACAAGCTCTAGTATAGATGCATATGACTATGAAATAACTGATGATAATTTTATATCTAACATAGAAAAAATACATAATAATTTAGATGAAAATATTGGTAAAACAATTAAAGTTATGGGGTTTGTTTATACTATGCCTGACTTTAAAGAAGGTTTTTTTGTATGTGGAAGACATATAGAAATTGATAATGAGACTCAGGTAGCTGGATATCTTTGTAACTATGTAGGAGATATGTCACTTGTAGAAAACGAATGGATAGAGATAACTGGAAGTATAATAAAAGGAGACTATAATGGAGAAATACCAGTAATAAAGGTTAACACAATAACTAAAGTTCCTGCTCCAGCTAATACATATATAAAAAGCAAAGAAAGCTAAATTACTTTCTTTGCTTTTTTTTGCACTCTTTTTTTACATCTTCTATTATTGTGTTATCTATATCTTCATCTTTAATCTCTGGGTCTGCTTTAGTATCACTAAAACACATTCTAATAGTTTTAGAGTTTTTAATCTTTTCAATATGAGCCATTATAGTAGTATAAAGTGTAATATACACCTCTATATCATATCCCTCTTTTTTTATTAACTCTCTGACATATTCTACTGTTTTTGTATCTTGTGGATTTGCAAAGGCAATAAGTACTGTATCTCCTTGTTTTTCAAAAGGAAGTGCTCTATAAGTAATTATTATATCAGATGGTAAAAAATTTAAAGGATTTATAGATAGTTTTCTATCAATCATTGCAGATTTTACATTTAAATTTGAAGATAAGACTTCAAGTAAATCCTTTTTATCGCACATGTCTAAAACATCAACAATCTCACCAAACTTTAGCTCTGAATGCTCGTTTTGATAATTTAAAACTATATTAACATCTTTTTTTGTAAGTATCTTTCTTCTTATGAATTCTTCTCCTATAGGTAACTTTTGCTCATTCATATAATATCCCTCCATAATACCATAGTAAAAATATTTATATAGTAATTATACCAAATAATGATTATATTTTAAATAATATAAAGTAAAAAAAGATGAAATCTCTTCTAGATTTCATCTTGAGTTGTCATTAAATATGTTATATTAAAATCTTCATCAATAATATAATTGTCTATTTTAGTATACACACAACTATCTAATTCAATGGCTTTTAAAGAAACGATATATCTTGCAGCCTGAGAATTGTCATCTGCAATAGCAAACTTTTCATTGCCATCATCATCTTCTTTTACAATATACTTATATTCTCCATCAACTTCTGCAACAAAGCATAAATCAATTTTACTTATACTACCAATGTCGGCAAGTTCAACTTCTTTACCAACATCTTTCTCTATTTTAGCAATTATTTCCTTTAAATTATCATTTGCTCTTTGACAAATATACTCAGATTCTGCTTGTTCATTTTGGATAAGTATATCATTATCCTTTTGAGCAATTGTATCGCTTCTTATCTTTAAAATCAAGAAAACTGTCAACGCTACTATAACTAATATTAGTATAACTATTCCTAAAGTACTTAGAAATCTTTTCATACACTTTTCTCCCTATTTTAAAATTAAATTATCATAGTTATTATTCCACCATTCTGGTTCTCCATCTAGTTTTACTTTTACAAAATCACCATCTACAACATAAAAACTTACTCCATCATAGTCATCAATATCTATTCCAAGAGTTGTTTCTACATATTCCATATTTAGTTTATATGCTTTTGATTCACCGTCATAGTCTTCTGCTGTTGCTTCATCAACTAAAGTAGGCAATAAATTATCTTGATTATCTTTAATTTGCTCGCCATCTACAGTCTTCCCAAGTAAAATTTCATCTTTAGAATATACACCAAAAGCATCAGAATATGAAGCTCCTACATAATATGAAAGGTTAGCTTGTAATTCCATAACATCATCAAAGAAATCTTTTCCAACTTGTGTTGACTTATATCCATTAGGTCCAAGCACAATATATGCAATTGCAAATCCTAATAATATAAGTAATAATATTATAATTAACGTATTCTTTTTATTCTTCATTAATCCTTTTCACTCCTTAAATCTTCATAATCATTTTTATGGTATCATAAAAATAATTATTTTTCAAGAACATATTTTAAATATTATCATTAGTTTAAAAGTTAATCAACACAATTTTCAAAAAAAAGATATCTTACCGATATCTTTTACAAATTTCTCACATATTAACATTTTCTATGGTAATATTATTTACATCTATATTCAATTGGTCAACAATTGTCTGCATTATTTGAGCAGCTAAACTCTCTGTTATCTCCTCTGCTTTTACAATAACATTTGCTTTTTGACTATTTGTTAATACTATTACAATGTCTTCAACCCCTTTTGATTTTATTATATTTTCAACCATTAACACTTGATTTTTTTCTTCTATTAAAGCACTTAGCTTTTGTTGATACTCTGTTATGGTCTCTTCACTTGAATTTTCATTATTTATTATCTCAGAGTAATTATTTGCAAGCTCTGAGTACATATTATCTCTATCATTTCTAAATGACGTTATCTTATCTTCCTCTAAATTTTCTTCTTTATATATATCAACCTCATCACTGTTTGAATTAACATAAACTGTTTGCCCAAGATCTTTTTCTCTTTCTGGATTATACTTATAATTTATATATCCTGCTATTGCTAGCATAAAGCAAAATGAAAGAGCCGCCATTGATAATCTTTTTATTTTTTCTTTATTTTTCAAACTAACTAACCTCCTATTTTTCAAAAACCTGTACTTTATATGATGCAATTCCTAGTAAATTTCCTATAGCAGTGGATAATTTTTGTTTAACATCAGCACTTTCAACTCCTTTACCTACAATTATTACTCCCTCAACAGTTGGCATATTATACATTTGTATAATTGCAGTTTTATTGCCATTCTCTTCGTTATATGCAACACTTCTTTCCACACTAAGAACATTTCCCTGTTCATTTAAGGTCTCTTTCGTATCATATACAATATCATTACTACCATTATTTGAGTAATTAATAACTATTGATGCTTCTGTAATACCAGATATTTGATTTATTATCTCTGAAAGCTTTTCTTCTAAGCTTACAGTATCGCTTTTTTGTTCTTTAATCTCTTCTTCAACTACTGTTTCATTCTCACTTTTATCCTCTTTAAATATATAGTTAATACTTATTAAAAGTATTACTAATAGCACTAATAATAAAATTAAGTTTTCTCTTTTTCTTTTTGAGTCCTTAGTTATATTTTTTAATGTATCTAAATAGTTCATAATTAATCTCCCCTTTGTAAATTAATTTTATCTTTTCCTATATCATATTCTTCACTAATAAAAGACAAAATGTCAAAGGAAGTTTCTCCATACAAAGTAATATTTATTTTTTCTATATTATATGTATCGGTTATTTCTATATTTACATCTACATTATTATCAATATTACTTGATAGCTTCTCTTTTATATCATTTTCAACACTAGTAATAAAATTCTTCTTTACATTATTTTCATTAACATCTTCGTAATTAGATAGATTTGTATAATTTACATCAGAGCTATCTATATTAGTAGCATTTAAAACTATGTCTTTTATATTATCAAAATTAGTAGATTTTACTGCTGAAATTACAGGACTAATTATTACAATTATTGTAACTATTCCAATAAGAGAATAAATATATTTTTTAAAATGTGAATTAGGCAAAATTATTCTTATAATTGTAAATAAAATACCAATTGCCAAAATAGAACTTATCCAATTTTTAAAGACATCTAACACATATATCCCCCCCCTATTCACTTATTGTGCTAATAATTCCCATTATTATTCCTGTAGACATTACAAATAGTACCATTATTCCAATTAAAACACCCAACATATCTTTGTATACTTTTGTAAATCCATTTATAAATGAAGAAATCGTCTTATCAGAATTTATTGGTTCACTTAGTGCTGTTAACAACTTGTATAAAACAACAATTACCACTAGTTTAATAATTGGAATACTAACTATTAAAATAACGGATACTAATGCAACGGCTCCACCTACCTTTCCAATCAGCTCTGTTGCTCCTAGCACGATATCAAGACTATCAGATAAAAATTTTCCTACAACTGGAACTACATTTGAAACTACACTCTGTGTTGCTTTAAAATACACACTATCTATTGACTTAGTTACAGAAGACTCCATAGAGAGTATTAAAATAAATATGGCAATAACAGAGCTAAAAATATACAATGAAGATTTTCTAAATAAACCTGATAACTCATCCATTCTTATATTCTCAGATATCTTAGAGACAATATTAATTACAATTGAGATTGTAAAAAATGGAATTACTACATATTGTGTAACAACACATATAAAATTTGCTATAAACAAAAGTAATGGTTGTATTATTCCTGTTGAAGCTATCTTCCCACTTGCAACTAAAATTCCCATCAAAAAAGTAGAGACTATCTGCATTATATATCCTAAAGTGTTTACTAAGTTTCTAAACATTTCTAATATCTCAATATAATTTTTTAGTAATATTGAGCCGACACAAATTAGTACTATAAGTTTACTTATCTTTACTATGTCACTATTTTTGTCTAACTCTAAACTTGATAAGATAGCCATAACAATTATGATTACAAAAATTGTAGTTACACTATTAATACTTTCTTTTACTTGAACAACTAAATTTGAAGCAAAAGTATCTATAATATTTTCATAATCTATTCCTTTACCTGAAACTAGATTAGAATAAAGATTTGAAGGACTAAATTCCTCTAGATTATATTCTTCTATATACTCTTCAAATACATTTATATATTTATCTACATCTAAGCTCTCAGAAACATTTTTAGTAACATCTAATTCTTCTGCAAAAGCATTAAAGCTAAAAAAGTATGCTATACATATATATAATATTAATAATTTAAAAGCTTTTTTCATCATACAATTTGAGTGACAATATCTACAAGTGAAGCAACAACTGGGATAGATAGTGACACTATTATTACTTTTCCAGCAAGCTCAATCTTATTTGCTATTGCACTCTCTCCTGCATCTTTACATATATCTTTTCCAAATTCAATTATATATGTAATACCTATTACCTTTAGTATAATTTTTATATATGTACTATCAATAGAAGAATTAGCCATTAGTGAATTTATTAAATCAATAATATTTTTTAGTTCATCAAAAACAAATAGCAAAATTATTACAGATGAAGCCACAATACACATAAGTGCTATCTCAGGACGTTGGTTTTTAAGAATAATAATTAGTGATACTGCAATTATTCCAAATCCTACTATTTTAAATAAAGTCATATTTTTCTCCTATAAATTAAAAGTATCTCTAACAGTATTAAATAGCTCACTTATTTTAGAAATAACCATCATAAGAACGATTATAACTCCAGTAAGAGTTGTCATCATAGCTTGATCTTCTCTTCCTGCCTTTGATAATACTTGATTAAGTACTGCAACTAGTATTCCAACTCCTGCTATTTTAAATAATAAATCTATATCCATACGCATTCCTCCTTATATGAATATAACAACTATAATTAGTCCTGTAATAACTCCTACTGTTTTATATACTTTTGAGCTTTTTACTTTATTAGTATTTGCCTCTTTAATTTGTTTTTGTATTATGCAAATAGCATTTTCTATAATGTTATTTTGTGAATCAATATCACTTCTTCCTAAGTTCTTTAGCGTAGATATAATTATATCCTTATCATAATCATTTAATTCTTCTAATGTATTAACATTATTTGTTATACTCATGTCGACCTTATTGCTTCCATACTCAGAGATATCAAGTGCTATTGCACCTATTACATCTTTTAACCTTGAGCTTAGTCTTTGCCTAGATATTTCAAAAGATACTGGTAAGCTATTAGCCATATATATCATTTCATTTTGCAAAAGTCTTAAAAAGGTAATAAAATCTGTTAATATCTCTTCTCTAGCTTTTAGAGACTTAGACATTTCAATTCCTATATAAGATGTTATACATAAAATTGCTATAGAAATAATTATTTTTATAAATATCATGCAACACCTCCTAATTTTTCTGTATCATACACCTTTTCAATAATACCTGGTATCTTCCCGTTAGATAGTAAAATAATTTTAGAAAATATATTCAAATTGAGTAGTTCTTTTATATTTTCATTTTTTAATATACTCTTGATTGAGTCTCCATGCATTGTAAATATTACTTTAACTCCTGAAAGTATTGCTTCTTTAATTGCTACAATGTCTTCTTTTTTGCCTATCTCATCAGTTGCAACTATATCTGGTGCCATAGAGCGAATCATCATCTTCATTCCTGACGCTTTATTTACATTACTCATTATATCCGTTCTAATTCCAACATCCAAACTAGGTATCCCTTCATATACTGAGGCAATCTCTCCTCTTTCATCTATTAAAGCTACATTTTTCCCCTTAAAATTTAACGATGGAATCCCATTGCTAATTTGTCTTATAATATCTCTTATTAGAGTTGTTTTACCACATCCAGGAGGAGATACAATTAGAGTATTTAAAAAGGTATTACCAGATATAATTTTAGGTAGTACTAAATCCGCACATCCATATATCTGTCTTGCCACACGAATATTTAAACTACAAATATTCTTTATATTTTTTATCTTATCGTCAACATATACAACCTCTCCACTTATTCCTATTCTATGACCTCCTCTAATTACAACAAATCCATTATTTATATCATTTTGTATAGCATATATCGAATTTTTAGATACGTTTAATAAAATATCTAGTATAGTTTTAGGCGTAACGATACAATTTAAAACCATTTCGTTTTTTCCACAAATAAGTATCACTTTACATTTAGTTCTAAGTCTAATTTCAGTTATGTTCTGGCTACAATTTAACTTTATGATTTCATTTGAAATATAGCTTGGCAATACCCTTAATATTTCATCTATCATAATAACCACCTCTTATATAGTAAAGTTATACTACTTACTAAATGTATAATTTGTAGAAAAAGAAATTATATATATAAAAATATGTTCTAAATTTAGCAAAAAAAAAAAACAATAGTAAAATGATTTTACTATTGTTTTTTTCTCTATTCAAATAATCCAAGTATTTCTTCTTTTGACATCTTTGATATAAATGTCTCTCCTGATTTAATTACTGATTCTGTAAGATCTTTTTTTCTTTCTTGAAGCTTTTGAATCTTTTCCTCAATGCTATTTTCGCATATTAGCTTAAATACCTGAACGTTGTTTCTTTGTCCTATTCTGTATGCTCTATCAGTTGCCTGATTTTGTGCAGATAAATTCCACCATGGGTCAAAATGAATTACAACATCAGCTCCTGTTAAGTTTAAACCAGTTCCTCCAGCTTTAAGAGAAATTAGAAATACTTTAATATTATCATCTTTATTAAACTCATCTACCATTTCAATTCTTGTGTCTACTTTTGTTTGACCTGTAAGAATAGAGTATTCTATTCCTCTTTTTTCAAATTCCTCAATTAAAATATCAAACATAGAAGTAAATCCTGAGAACAATAATATTTTATGTTTAGCAGCTATTGCTCCTTCTATTAGCTCTAAGCATTGATTTAATTTTGAGCTTTCGCCATTATAGTTTTCTAAGAATAATTTTGGATGACAGCAAATTTGTCTAAGTCTAGTAATTAGAGATAATATCTTAAACTTACTCTTTTCAAATCCATTAGATTCAATCTCTTGTTTCATCTTAACTTTTGCTAAAGCTAAATATGAGTTATATAATTTTTGCTGTTCTTCATCCATCTTACTATACATTATTTGCTCTGTCTTATCTGGTAACTCTTTTAGTACTTCCTTTTTAATACGTCTTAAGATAAATGGAGCTACAAGCCTCTGTAGTCTTTCCATTGTTGCAGAGTCATTTTCTTTTATTATTATAGTCTCAAACTCATCTTTAAACTTCTTATATGTATATAGATAGCCTGGCATAATAAAATCAAAGATAGACCAAAGCTCAGCAAGAGAGTTCTCAATTGGTGTACCAGTTAAAGCAAATCTTACCTCACTTTTTAACTCTTTTAATGCTTTTGCATTTTTAGTATTATTATTTTTAATATATTGTGCCTCATCTGCTATTACATATTTAAATTTAAAGTCTTTATATTGCTCAATATCTCTTTTTAATAAGTCATATGAAGTAATAATAACATCATAGTCTGAAATGCTTTTTATCAAGTTTTCTCTTTGCTCTGCGTTACCAGAAATAATTAGTGTCTTTATGCTATTTGAAAATCTACTTATCTCTTTTTCCCAGTTTATATATAATGAGCTTGGACATACTACAATTGATGTCTTTCCTGTCCTCTTTTTCTCATCTAATAAAAGAGCGATTATCTGTATTGTTTTTCCAAGTCCCATATCATCTGCAAGTATTCCACCAAAGCCATATTTATCTAGTGTTTTTAACCAGTTAAATCCAGTCTTTTGATAGCTTCTAAGTACTCCTTTTAACTCTTCTGGCTCTTCAAATTTAGTATCATCAATATCTTTTATATTTCTTACTATTTCTCTAAAGTCATTATCTAGTTTAATTGTTA
This sequence comes from uncultured Clostridia bacterium, assembly GCA_944386345.1. Classification (GTDB taxonomy): domain Bacteria; phylum Bacillota; class Clostridia; order TANB77; family CAG-465; genus CAG-465. Next base: position 43,640 of record CALXAR010000003.1, on the reverse strand, counting down.
TATCAGAACTGTTATTTTTAGCAATATTATCTATATATAAAGCTCTATATTTAGGTATCTGAGCACTACCATTTACTATATCTTTTTCAGTTATATTTAGTGTCTTAGCTAAATTTACTAGTGTTCCAATTCCATCGGAGTCAATATTTATAAAGCTACCATCCTTTAATCTATAATATTTTTTTCTTAGTTTATATCTTTTAAAGATATCTTTTAATTCATTCTCATCAAGTCCTAACTCATTAAAGTCAATCTCTAAGAAGTTATTTTCAATTCTAACACCCATATTAAATGTCTTTTGAGTTATTATTTGTTTATTTTTTAGCTTATCTGTAATTAATACCTCAAACTTTTCCATAAATTTCTCTATACCTTCTGTTAAAAAAGTATAGATATCATCTTCGTTTGAAAGATAAATAATATGCTTTTTAAAATTAATTACAAAATTATACATTTTAAATAGTTCTTTTGCTCTAGCCTCTTCAATAATGTTTCTATTACATGTAATCTTTAAGTCCTTATCAAAAGGATTAAATTCAATATTACCATAGCAAAATTTTACCTCTGCTACAATATTTCCTTTATTATCAATATCAAGATATATTTTTGTGCCAAGTTTTTCTGCCTTATACTTTTCAAGTATTCCTTCTTCTATAATTAGATTTGTACTATTTCTTAAAGCTGGTATTACATATTCACAAAAGCTTGTAGCACTATTTTTAGATATTGTTATTCTTCCCTCTGGGTCTTTAGATAACTTTTCGATTAAAGGAAGAACTTTTATAGTAAATTCTCCACTACATCTATGAAGTTTATCTTTATATAATACATATGAATATTCTTGTCCTTCAAATATATAGTATTTATCACTATTTGACACTACTGCAAGGCCACTATCTTGCATGTCAAATATTTCTATATCAAATGATGGATCGCTTTCTTCTAAAGTAACCATTCCATATGCTTTTTCATAGTCATAATCTTCTATTACAACTTTTTTACCTTTTAATATATCAAAAACTTCATCAAGTAGAGAATACTTAAGCTTAAAATTAGTTTTATATCTCTTATTTACTGTAAAATGATAAGTACCTAATTTTGAAAACTCATTATACTCTAAAGCCTTAGAAACAATAAGCTTAGCTAAAGGCTGTGAATCTTTTGTAAAAGACTCAATAGAGTGTTTAAATTCTAATTCTTTTCCATATTTATTTACAATGCCTTTTTGCATATCCTCACTAAACTTATATAAATCTCTTAAAATATACATTCTGTTTTTTCCTATTTTAAAAGAGATTTCAAGTTCTTTTTGCATATCGTTCATTAAATATAGTATTGCTTCAATATTTACACTTTCCTTGTCAATATTTCTATTTAACTCTAGATTTTCATAATAAATCATTAGGCCGTTATTTTCTCTTTGCTCGTTTATTTTATCCTTGTATGACATGTTTTCAACTAAGTCATCATCAATATCTGTAGACTCACTATTTTTTACATAGTTAACATATGAAGCCTCGTTAATATACATATCAAAAACCATGGCAACAACATGTTTGCAAGGTGTGCTCTTTTTATTCGACGAAGGACATTCACATTTATATGATAGTACTCCATTAGTTTTTCTAATTTCAACTTCGTATATATATGTTCCTTCTACATATGCTTTAGCTACATAGTTATTTTCTGAAACATAATTAAAATCAGCGACCTTTACTCTATTTTGTTCAAAATATTTCTTTCCTCTGTTAGTAATATCCGTACCTGCCTCAAATAATATACTATTTATTTCTTCTGCATTTATTAACATCATTCACACTCCTATACACGTTTTTACATCATAAAATATATTATACTATATTTTTGCCAATTTGTGAATGTTTTATGTTAAATTTTATACAAAAAGTGTTATATATATTCATACTTTTGTCAAAAAAAGCAGGAGTAAAAATTACTCCTGCTTTAATTTATCTTTTAATACTTCCCATATGTCTTGTGTTTCAAATCCTTTTTGCCACGCTGTAATTCCAGCCAAATTATACTCTATTACTATATCTGCTCTTTTTGCCATTGATTCTGCATCTTCTATCCATAACTTATGAGTAATATCATCTAACACAACTTCTATATAATTTTGTCCAGAGATATTATCCATAGTTGGAGTTAATGCATAGTCTTCTAAAAATTCTTGTGAATCACTCATACTATAAACATCTGTAGTAAATGTACCATCTTCTTCTATATTCCACATTCTTGTATAAAATGGAACTCCAAGTATAATTTTAGATGATGGAATCTGTGAGTCATTAATTAAAGATGCAATGTTATTTTCTACCCATCCAATCTCAGAAATTGAGCCTGGACTTTCAGACCAATCTCCTCTTTGATCATATCCCATTAGCATTACATAGTCGCATGCTTTTCCTACTCCTTGTCTGTCTATATAATTTGTAAAATATATATCAACGGATAGCTTTGCGCCTGTCTCACGTACTAAAGGATATAGCTCTCTTAAAAATTGAGTATACATATACTTATCTTCTGCATACATTCCCTCAAAATCTATATTTATTCCATCTAAATTATTATCCTCAATTATACTAATAATATTTCTAATAAGATTTTCTCTTTTTTGCTCATCATTCATAATCTCAGATGTAACTTGTTTTTTATCAAGTTCTGGATTATCTAATCCATTTGTAATAATAGGCCAAATATCGTATCCATTATCCTTAGCTTTATTATAATAGTCTTCACTATAATCTTCTGATACATTACCATTTTCATCTGCAATTTCATACCAAGTTGGCATTACAACATTAACGCCATCAATTTTATCTCCTAAAGTATCTAAGCTACTACCATATTGCCAAAACATAATTAGTTTTTCCTCTTCTGCTGTTTCTTCAGCATTTGGTTCTTCTTCAGTTTCTAATGTAACGGCAGCCTTTTCTATATATCCAATTTTTCCAGAATCACTCTTTACTTTATACCATCTACTATGTTCTAGACTATCTGGATAAACCGTTACTGTATTTGTCTTATCTAATACTTCCAAAATATCTGAATTTGTATTTATATCACTATATAGTTTTACTTCATTATAATTTAAATTTAAATCGTCAGTATCTAGTTTATCTATAGATATAGCATTTGTTTCCTCATTATACTCAAGCTTAATACCATATATATCTTTAACTAAATTCATATCTATATATATACTATCATCAACAATTCTACAACACGCTTTTGCATCATATTCTCTTAGATTTTTTGTAGCAATATTTTTCCCTACTGTAAATTTATATAACGCATCTTCTGTTGTTACAATAACCTTTTGAGTATCCTCATCGTAAAATAGCTCTTCATCGATAAACTGTGAAACAGTATCTAATGATAAAAATATATGTCCATCCTCAACAAAAGGATTGTACTCACTTGATATTGTATCACCATATATAATTAAATTTACATCGCTACGACTAATTTTTATATCTCCAAAATCTCTAGCAGTAACAAAAAGAAAAGTAACAACTGCTAAAAATATCATACTCTTTATTATAACTAATATTCTATCTTTCATATATTATACCTCGACTGCTAGATTCATTATACTATAAAAATAATTCTTTGTGAAGAAATAATGAATAATTTCTACTATTTATATAAATTAAGATGGACAACTAATGTCCACCTTGTATTATTTCTTACCAGTCATGTTTAAAATATTCACATCTGTTGAATAAGTTATTTTATCTCTTCTTTCTTTTCTTTTTATCGCATATCTTATAGCTTTATCTAATAACTCTTTAAAACTAATTCCTTTAGGTTCCCATAAGTAGAAAGCTAAAGAGCCAGGGATAGTATTAATCTCATTTACATAGATTTTATTATTATCTCCATCCATAATAAAATCTATTCTTGATATTCCTTCACAATTTAAAACTCTAAATGTCTCTTTTGCAAGTAAGTATATTTCATCTTCTTGAGACTTAGTTAACTCTGCTGGAATCTTTCTTGAAAGTGATGCCATTCCGGAGCCTTTTGAGCCAGAAAATTTTGTAGCTTTTATACCATTTTTTGCCCCAGTTTTTGTCCCATCTCCCATATACTTATCTTTATAGCTTAAAATCTCATCATTTTTTATTGGCTCTTCAAGTACTGATACCTCTTGCTCTTTAAAGTTTCCAAGTACTGAACAATTTATCTCTCTTAAATTAGTCACACATCTTTCAACTAATACATTTTCGCAAAAATTAAATACATTTTGCATCTTCTCTTTAAACTCTGACTTATCTTTTACTATCTCTATTCCTATGCTTGAGCCAAGATTTGAGGGCTTAATAATTACTGGCAAATTCAATTTTTTAGTAATTTTGTCAAAAGCTTTTTCTTCATCTTCCTCAAATTCCTCTATATTTAAAGTCTCATATTCTACTACTGGTAATTTTGATGCTTCTAGTACTTTTTTAAATATAATTTTATTCATACCAACTGCAGACGCACACACATCACATCCAACATATGGAATGTTATACATTTCAAGAAACCCTTCTAATGTCCCATCTTCTACGTTAAGACCATGTACTACTGGGAAAACTATATCTACTTTTGCTAAGACTTTTTTAAATATACCTTTTACCAAATTAAGTACTAATTTTGAATTCTCATGTGTAAAATACACCTCATTTGATAATCTTTTTACCTCATCTAAATCTCTAAACTCTTCTATTCTAGTCAATAATTCAGACGTATAAAATTTATTATCTTTAGAAATATATATTGGAATAGCCTCATACTTTTCATTATCTAAATTTTCTATAACTTGAAGTGCAGAAATAATTGACACCTCATGTTCTACTGTTTTTCCACCAAAAAATACACCTACAACTGTTCTCATAACAATACTTCCTTTCTACTTTATATAACTATCTGGTAAATCATTCTCAAAAAGAGCAATTAAATTTTCATGACTTATTTGAATCTCTTGCAGCTTTTTAAAAGCGTCATATATGTCTTTAACAATAATATAGTCTTTAAATCCCTTTTTATCCATACCTGCTTTTATTCTCTCTGTCGTTGCTTCTCCTACTAATATTACATAGTCTAAAACTGAAGCATACTCACCTAGTTTCTCATTTAACTCATCTGTTTTATCACCAAGCTCAATCATTCCTGGGGTTACTAAGACTTTATACTTATCTTTAAACATACATAAAGTCTCTATTGCAACTTTAGAGCCTTCTGGATTTGAATTAAAAGCATCATCTAACGCAAGAATTCCTCCCATTGTTTTTAGCTCCAGTCTATGCTCAACTGGCTTTATCTTCTTAATTCCTCTTTTTATTTCTTCATTTGTCATATCTAGTTCTCTTGCAATTGCAATTGCACAGACTATATTATATATATTATTTTTACCCAAAAGCTTTGTCTCAACAGTAAGTCTGCTTTTTCCATCTACAACATCAAAAATGCTTCCCTTATCTGACATTTTAATATTTTCTACTCTGTATCTTGAGTCCTTATTATTTAGACTAAAATCAATAATATATTTATCTTTTGCATAAAGCTCTATTCCTTTTTTTATATATTCATTATCTATATTTAATATTGCTTTAACATCAGGATTTGCATTTGTTATTATCTCAAACTTTCCTTTTATAATATTATCCATACTTTTAAAGCTTGTTAAATGCTGTGGACCAATGGATGTAATAACTGAGATATCTGGTCTTGCAATACTACAAATTTCCTTTATCTCTCCAAGTCTTGCAGCTCCCATCTCGCACACAAATACCTCTGTATACGGCTTTATTTGCTCTCTTATTGTTTTTACAACACCTAGTGTTGTATTATAGCTTTTAGGAGTCATTACAGTAATATATTTTTCCTCTAGTAATGCTGAAACAATATTTTTAGTTGATGTTTTTCCATAGCTACCTGTTATTCCTATAATCTTCATTTTATTATTAGATTTTAAAATCTCTTTTGCCTCTTTAATATATCTTAAGTTAATTAGTTTTAATATAGGTTGAGCAAGTGCATTTCCAAGTAGCATTATAGCTATAGAGAAGTGTTTATACATAGAAAGTATTACAAATATAGCTAAAGAATATTTAAGTGAGCTTATATAATGTACTCCTACAACACTTAGAATAAGCAATATAAATATTATAGCGTATGTTATTTTTATTCTATTTGTATATACGAATTTCTTTTTTGCTACTGGTCTATGATTTATTGTTTTATATGCAGTAAAAATACTAAAGGCAGCATATATAAATAACCAATAGATATTTAAAAAAGATAAAACTGAAAATATTAGCAAAATAATTTCATATAACTGTATTCTTGCTGATTTTGTAGTTTTTATTGCAGGAAAAAATTCATCTCTTTCATAAAAAGACTGCTGAAAAATATGTGTAAACTTATTAACATTAACCACAATTAAAAACAAAGAAATAATATAGCTTATTAGTATGATAACTGATGACATTTATTCACATCCTTCCAAAAAATTATTTACCACAGTCAAAAAGAATGTAGTATTATCTAAATAGCTAAAATGTCCCGCTCCTCTAATTGTCACAATACCAGAATCTGGTATTAAACTCTCCATTATCTTAGCATCGCTAATTGGAGTTTCTGTATCTTTATCTCCCCAAACTAAAAGTGTTGGAGCCTTTATATTAGGTAGATAATCAGTTAGGTCTTCATTAATTACATTCTTAAATACCTCTTTCATAGTCTCATCTGCATTTTTATAGTCTTCAGAGCCTAATTTGTTTTTGTATTTGTTAATTATTTTATCAGCTTTTGCTTTTCCTAGTATAATTCTTGCAGCCTTTTTAATACATTTATATATTCTCTCTCTTATTTTTACTTTTAAAGTCTTTTTAGGTCTTATTCCTGCACTATCAACAAGAATTATTTTCTTAGGACAAAATCCTAGCTTTCCCACAAGTTTAATTATTACTCTTCCACCAAAAGAATGCCCTATTAAAATGACATCCTTAAGGTTCATTTTATTTATAAACTCTAAAACAATTTTAGAATAATCTTCTACATGATAAGATTTATCAGGTTTATCACTTAAACCAAATCCAGGAAAATCAATAGCATATACTTTAAATTTTTTAGAAAGATTATCAATAATTGGATTAAACGCTGCTATACTTGCTCCCCAGCCATGTAAAAGTACTACACTTGTTTTAGTTTGTGGTCCCTTTTCTAAATAATTAACTTTTAAATTATTTATTTCTAATTGCATTTTTATCACCTACTCTACTATTCTTTCAATTCTATTTCCAAGTGAAGATATAACTTCATATACAATTCTATTTGATAATTTAGCTATATTCTGTAAATCATCTGTATAATCCCAAATTATAGCTTCATCATTAGGTTTAATATTATTCACTCTAGTAGCATCTATCATCATCATATCCATACAAATATTCCCAACTTGCTGACATTTAACATTATTTATACTAACTTTAATTTTATTTGATAACATTCTAGGAATTCCATCAGCATATCCTATTTTTACTACTGCAATCTTATCATTAGGCTTAGCTATATGAATCCCACAATATCCAACTTTAACATATTTTTTTACATTATTTATATAAAGAATAGGAGCAGTTAATTTTAAAATAGGTCTTGTGTTTTTGCTACAATAGCCATACATAATAATTCCAACTCTTACATGTGTATCAAAATCCACATCATCTGCATAATATTCAGTTCCGTCGGAATTTAATATATGTATATATTCAAACTCATGTAGCTTTTTTAGTTTTTCTACAACTTGTTTAAACTCTAGTATCTGATTATATGTGTATTCTCTATCATTATCTGCACAAGACAAATGAGTATATATTCCTTGAATATTAATATTTTTCATCTCTGTTATTTTATTAAAAACTTCTATTATATCATCTATGCTAAAACCAAGCCTTGTCATTCCAGTATCAACTTTTATATGTATATTTGCAATTACTCCTAAATCTGATGCTATATCATTTATCTGCTCTATATTATCTATTTCTGATACAGACATTGATATATTATTTTTTATTGCTTGCTCAACTTCTTCAAGCTTTACAACACTTGTGATTAAAATCATTCCTTCAACACCAGACTTTCTAATTCTAAGTGCCTCTTCTATATTTGCAACACCAAAATCTGTTATTCCTAGCTCTTGAAGCTCTTTTGAAATAATTATATCTCCTATACCATATGCATTAGCCTTAACCATAGCAATAATTTTTCTTCTTTTTCCTATTCTATTTTTTATATATTCTATATTATACTTTAAATTTTCTCTACTTATATATAGCTTTGCTTTCATACAAAAATCCTCACTTTTTTCACATTAATATATAACATACAAATACACTAATTTATTATATTATTATTTTGATTTTTATATCATATTATGCTATAATATTAATGTTTTATATAACTATTATACGCAAAAACATATATTTTTGCAACACATATAAAACTACAGCGAAAATAATAAATCCACACTAAATTCACAAAGGAGTTAATGATGAATAAAAAGAACTATGTTAAATTAAATAATAACAATAGACACTTATCTTTAGGAAATTTGTTTAGAATATTAAAAGAAGAAACAAATAATAAAAGCTTTACAATTCAGTCAGAGATTTTTTGTATTTTATTTGATATAGATTCTATTTCAGATACTACTGTAAATAACTACTGTACAGGTGTAAGAGCTATTAATTCTAAATACAAAAACATATATGTAAATTGGAGACAAAAATATTCTAAAGATAAGAGTATCTTCAAAAATATAATATTAAATATTATAGCTACTATTGATAATAAAAATATATTTATTACAAAAGACTATTTTAATCAATCTATTGATGTAATAAACAGCAATAACAAATTTAACAAAGTATGCTTAAGACTCTATAATATATCAAAAAATGATATTGAAGTAACAAAAGAATTCTCATCAAATCTAAAAAAACTATTAGATGCTAAAAATTTATATAGTTTTTTTGTAGAAGTATTATTTTTTGTAATACTAGAAAAAAAGCAACCTGTTTATATAGAAGACAAATTTATGGATACGCTAGATGACTTTCTTTATTCATCAGAAGTATCCTCAGATGATGCTATAGATTTTGTAACTGTACAGTTAAAAGGTGGGCTATGGTCAATTAGATGTATTCATGAGCTTGCAAAAAAAGGGAATCCATATGCATGTTTTGAGATGGGCTCTTTAGAGTTATATGGTCAAGTTGCCGGATATCCAAGATATCAAAAAAGCTATGAATTCTATAAAACAGCTGCAGAAAAAAATCATCCAAATGCAATTTGGGCCTTAGGTCATCTATACTACAATGGATTTATTGGTACAAAATCTAGAGATGATATGAAAAAAGCCTTTAGATACTTTAATAAAGCAAGAAAAGTAAATTGTATTTCCGCTATAAATAGCTTAGGAACAGTCTTTAAAGAAGGAAATATACCATTTATACATAAAGATTTAAAAAAAGCAAAAAAACTATTTGAATTTGCTGCAAATAAAAACTACGTATATGCCATAAATAATCTTGGAATAATGTATGAAGAAGAAGGAAACTACAAAAAGGCTTTAGAGCTTTTTAAATCTTCTGCAAATCAAGGAGAAAGCTGGGCTTCAAACAAACTAGGTCAAATGTACAGACAAGGTATTGGCACTAAAAAGAATCTAAAAAAAGCTTTTGAATATTATAATAAAGCTACAGAAGCTACAATATACTCTGTATGCTTTTGGTCAAAATATAACTTAGCACATTACTTTTATGAAAATGGAGTGCCTGAAATTGGAATTGCTAAAGACATTCAAAAAAGTATCTTACTCTTAGAAGAATGTATACATCATGATATAAATAAAGCATATGAAGATTTAATCTTTATATATTATAATTTATATATAGAGACATCAGACAAATCTATGCTAGAGAAATGTGAACAATATGCAAATTTATATTTATCTAAAAAAGAGTGTGATTTAAAAACTATTGAACTAATAAATAACAAATTAGAAGAAATTCATAAGAAAAAAATAATAATAAAAAAATAATTTTATAAGCAATAAAAAATATACCCAATATTTTTGTGATACACTTTTAGTGACTCACTTATATTGGGTATATTTTAATTTTATAACAGTATTTTATTCAAATCTTTTTTTCAATATTTTTCTTATTAAATAAACGCTTACTACTATTGCCACAACATATAAATAAATGTTAATATCGCCTGTTTGAGGAGCTTCTTCTTTCTTTTCATGTAATAACCTCTTTTCCCCCTTATTAATAATACGATATCATATATATAAAATACTCAACAAAAAATGAAGATAATTTTTAGTTATCTTCATCACTTAAATTTTTATACCAGTTAGCAAATTCTTGTAAAGATGACCCTGTAACTTTTCGTCTTTCTTCTATTTCTTCATCAGATAATTCAGATAAAGTTCTAGTTGGATCGTATGCATCTTTATATATATGCCATAAAGGGCTCCATTGTTTTTTATTATCTTTTCCTCTGTAGTCTTCTGCAAGAGTACCTTTATGCTCATAGAAAAAATATTTTATGTCCTTACCATCATAGTATGCAACACATTCTTTAAATGAGCAATTTCTATTTTCTTTTCCTCTCATTATATCAAGTATTCCTTGCGTACCAATAGTGTCTAATGCAAAATTTACAAAAGCTCTTGGAAAACCATTTAATGCGTCTATATAAAATCCTGAATCAAGAGCAATACATGGTTGTTTTACAACATCATATGCTTGTAATACTTTTTGTTTAGCAATCTCTTGTATATCGTCAGTTCTTGGCTCAACAAGCTCGTAATTATATGCTTCAAGCTCTACATTTGCATCAGATAGATACTGCTCAGCTGTTGAAATCTTTCCTTTATTTGTAGTAACAAAAGTAATCTTTTTCATAATATCTCCCTCCTACTAATCTTTATTTATAATCTCAAGTGGTGTGTAATTTGCCATTAATCTTTTAAAACCAGAATTATCAAACATTATCTCAAGTTTAAAATCATCTCCCTCTGGTTCAATATTTTCAATTACACCTATGCCAAATTTTTTATGCTTTACTTCCATTCCCACTTTATACTTCATTTCTGAGGCCACATTTGCTTTTTGAGGAATAGTTGTACCAGCTAAATTTTTTAAAAAAGCGTCCACAGTTATTCCAACGTTTGGTCTAACTTTTCTTTCTACATTCTCACTTACCCTATTTCTATTTGAAATATACGTTTCAACTTTTTTATACTCATCATCAAGCCATGTCCTAGTGCTAGCTGATTTTTTTCCATTTCTATTATCTATTGCATCTTCACTAAGTACTGAATCTGGAATTTCTTCTATAAATCTTGAAGGTATTGAAAAAGTAGTTGAACCATATAGTGTTCTTTTTTTAGTGTTAGTTAAAAATAGATGCTTTTGTGCTCTAGTTATTGCAACATAGCAAAGTCTTCTTTCTTCCTCTGTTTGTCCATCTTCTTCAATAGAACGCTTTGATGGGAATAATCCTTCCTCCATACCTACTATAAATACGTTTTTAAATTCAAGCCCTTTTGCACTGTGCATTGTCATAAGTGTAACAGCTTCTGTTGTCTCATCTAAATTATCTACATCTGACACTAGCGCAATGCTCTCTAAGAAATCACCTAATGTATGTTCTGCATTCTCATTTTCAAACTCAATTGCAACACCAATAAATTCCATAAGGTTATCAAAACGAATTTCTGTCTCCTTTGTTCCCTCAGAATTAAGCATATCTTCATATCCAGATTCTTTTAGTACCTTTTTTATTAATTCAGATACTTTTATTTCATTTTTTACTCTAATAAAGCTATTTATCATATCTCTAAAAAGTATTATATTTCCAGCACTTCTAATTCCTGTTAGATTATTACTATCTTGGATAAGCTCAAATATTGATACACCCTTTTGGCTTGCAAGCATATCGAGTTTATCTACAGCAGTATCTCCTATACCTCTTTTAGGCTCATTTATGATTCTCTTTAATGCTATATTATCATTTTTATTTTGAATTAATTTTAAATAACTAATGATATCCTTTATTTCTTTTCTTGCATAGAATTTAATCCCACCAATTAACTTATATGGAGTTCCTGATTTCATAAATACTTCTTCTAGCACACGAGCTTGTGCATTTGTTCTAAATAATACTGCAAAATCAGAATACTTTTGATTTTCTTTTCTGCAAAGCTCATCTATCTTATCTACTACATACTCAACTTCTTCATACTCGTTATTTAAAGTCTTATATTCAATCTTTTCTCCTTCTTCATTTTGAGTCCATAAGACTTTATCAAGCTTAGATGAGTTGTTTTTTATTACTTCATTTGCTGCATTTAATATGTTTTTAGTACTTCTATAATTTTCTTCAAGTTTTACTATCTTTGCGTTTGGAAATTCTTTTTCAAAATTTAAAATATTTGTTATATCAGCTCCTCTAAAGCCATATATACTCTGTGACTCATCACCCACAACACAAATATTTCCTGTAGCTGAAGATAAAAGACTTATTAACAAAAATTGTGTTTTATTTGTATCTTGATACTCATCTACTAAAATATAGCTAAATTTTTGTTGATAATATAACAGCCTATCTGGATTTTCTAAAAATAATTTTACAGTTAGCATTATAATATCATCAAAATCAATTGAATTGTTTGATTTTAAAGTATCTTGATACATATTATATACTTTTGCAATCTCTTCCTTTCTAAAGTCACCCATAGCCTCTTTTTGATAAGTCAAATTATCTTTCATTACCTCTTTTGCTTTACTAATCTCAGACTTTAAAAGTCCAATTGGGTACATTTTCTCATCAATATTAAGCTTCTTAGTTACTTCCTTTAAAACTTTTTCTTTATCTATTTCATCAAAAATATTAAAATCTCTTGTGTATCCTAATAGCTCTATTTCTCTCTTTAAAATTCTTACACAAACTGAATGAAATGTTCCAAGCCACATATCTTGTGCAACTTGTCCAACAAGCCCTTCAACTCTTTCCTTCATTTCTTTTGCAGCTTTATTAGTAAACGTAATGGCAAGAATTTGCCATGGCTTTACTATTTCTTTTTCAAGAAGATATGCAATCTTATATGTAAGCACTCTTGTTTTACCAGAGCCTGCTCCTGCAAGTATTAAAAGAGGACCATCCATATACTCTACAGCCTCTTTTTGTCTATCATTTAATCCATCTAATAATTCGCTCATTTTACACCTCTACAATTCCGCCATAATCTATAACATCTAAGCCCTTAAAATCTATTAACTTTAAATCTCTTGCTTTAATAAAATTCCTTATCTTATTTTCTTTATCTATCTTATTTAAATCTCCAAATACAATTATATTATCTCTAACTCTTCCTATTGCTCCACCAATAAATCCAGTCATACTACTAAAGTTACCATACTCATCTTTTAGTTTTATATCTGGTATATAGTCAAGTAATAACACACTAAAGTTATTTGCAATTAGCTTTTCTGCAATTTTTTTATCTGTAGTTATAACACTAGAGTTATCTATTACTGCAATAGAACAATTTGTATAACCTTGCTCAACATTTATCAGCTCATACTCACTTTGCTTTAGTTTTTTTAATATGGTTTTATCTGTATACTTAAAATTATGTATTGCATAATTTCCAGCAATACATACATTATACTTTATATCATCTGGATAATGAAGTCCTACTTCTTCTCTTCCAGAAATAATATTATACTTGGAGTCTTTTAGTAAAAACTCTAAATCTTCATATTTACTTTTTTCCACAATTAAAGCATCATCAATTTTTGTAGTAAAAATATCTACATGAGATGAAATCTCTGCATATACATTATTACTTTTTTGAATTTCCACAAGCTTATATCCTAGATACTTAAGCATATTTTTCTCAATATTTCTCATTCTATTATCAATTATAATGTAATCCATATTTCACCTCTCAAACCTTTGTTTGATTTACATGCTTTATTATATCAAAAAAATTTTTTCTTTTCAATTAAAATACAAAATAAAATAGAATAGATTTTTAAACCTATTCTATTTATTTGATTTCTTCTAATGTAAAAGGATCTGTATGATATCCTATTGAGACATCTTCAAATCTTTTACTATTAGAAATTCTGTTATCAAAGAAAGGAAAAGCTTTTCCTGTAAAATCCTTTTTTAGCATAGGATTTAATTCTATTCCTTCCTTTTCTAACTTTCTAAGTTGATCTTTATCTACAGCATATTCAACGCAATTATTACTAATTACATTATATATACCAATAGATAAATTATTAAACCTTACTATATATTTCATAAACAAAACCCCCATTCGTTTATTTTCTCTTAAATTCTAGTTGCTCTTATATTATACCATATTATAAGGTTGATTTCAAGCTTTATGTTAACATTAATTATATTTCTTCTTTATCTCTAGCTTGTTTTTCAAAATAATCTTGTACTCTCCTTATATAATCTTCATCATAATTTACTTCTACTTCTCCACACATTATTTTTTTAAATTCATTAATTCTAGTTTTTAGACAAGTTCTAACTACAGTGCTAACTTCATATGGTAAAGGTGCATTTATATCATCTTCCACCTCTTTTATTATCTCATCAGGATTTAGAGCTATTAATTGCTCTCCAGCAAAATCTTCTAATTCATAATCATTTTCTTTATTTGAATACGTACTAAATTCGAATGTAGCCATATCTATCTCATCTACTTCAGCATTTTTATTTGGAATAAATGAGATCATAGGATATATGTCACGTGCATGTCTTGCACCACCATCTTGAGAACAAGCAAAATCTATAACTACATCTTTTGCATTTTCAAGTAGAAGAGAATTTTCTGTATCATAAATAGGAGAAAGCTTTATTGATTTACTATCTTTAGTATTTAATACAAAGCTAATATTTTCAGGATGTCTATCTGTTGCTCCAACAATACTATCAAACATTACTCTTTTTTTAAATTCTTTTTTAATATTGTCTATATCTTCTTTCTCATATCCTAGCAAACTAAGATTTTTATCTATTAATTTAAGTAAGTTTGGATAATCTATTGTAGTATTTCCAGCGTCTGGATGTGCTATTTCAGAGTCAATTATATCTTGAAGAGTAATTAAATATTCATCCTTATTTAACATATTTTCTGTTATAACACCTTTTTGACCATTAAATTTCATTATATCATAGTTTGCATATTCAAGTCCCATCTTTTGTGCTACTTTTCTAGAGATTAGCTCTGCATATTCTGTATAATTTTCTTTATCATCCATTTTATTGTTGCTTTTTACTAAAAATTGTTTTCCATCATTTGTCTCTATCCAATTTTTAAGTCTAAACTCACTACCGATTCTCTCTCTTGATTCTGGAGTAAACTCAGATATCTTATCATCTAGTATGATATATCCTTCTTCATCTCTTTTTGAGAATAGCTCCTTAGTATCACATTCAACTTTTGTTACCTCTTTATACATCATATATCACCAACTAATATATATCATATAATACTATAATTTTCAATATTACATTGCCAAAGTTCCTCCTTCTGTCTCAAGTAATATATATATCTTCTCTTCTACTAAAGTATTTGCATTAACATATACAAGAAACCTATTGTCATCTATAACTCCTTCAAACTCATAAACTAATACTTCATCTTTAGAATCTGTAGGAATAATACAAAGTCTTTCGTTTTCTATTTCTAAATCTTTATATAATACATCTCTTGCCTCATCTATTGTTTTTGTGGCAGTAATATCTCTTTCTTTATGATTATATACATATCCATTTGCTTCATATGTCATTATCTCACCGTTATCAAGTGCTACCTTTACTTTTATTAAATCAGAATAAACAACTACGTCTTCTTGTACAGCAGCAAAAGATATAGTAACCATATTATCTGATTTTAAATAGTATGTTGGAACAATATCATAAATTCCTACTTTATTTATATATTCTATTGCCTTTTGCTCCGCTTGAGCTATATCTATATACTCATTAGTAACATTTCTATCAGAGATCATCTGATATATTATTCCGTCTTCTTTAGTTATATATATCGTCTTTAGTGTATTGCTTTCCTTTAGTTTTACTTCATATACGTATAATGGAATTCTTCCATCTTGCTCACTTTTAAATTCAATACTCTCTACATCTAATTTTTCTTTTATTTTCTCTTGAGCTTGTTCTATAGATAATATATTTCCACTTAAAAGAGCAGGATTAGTTGTAAGTATATGATTTGAAAAAGCACCATCATAAATTATACCTTCATATTCTGTAAAAGTCTTTCCTATGTAATTTACACTAGATACTTCTTCTTCTGCATTACTATCTTTTATCTGTTCATCTCCTACTTTTTCTAGTTCATCCCATCTAATATTATTTGCTGTTAAATCTGTATATATCTTATCTACTACATTTGCCAGTTCACTTATCTTTTCATATAACGAATCAATATTGTCTTTATATTCAGAAATATTATCTCCATTTAAGATATTTCTCATTAAAGAATATGAAAAATCACTAAGCTGACTTAAAAATTTTGATACATTTGATATACTCTGAGCTGAAAATGGTAGAATATCTAGATTTGATTTTGCACTATTTGCCTTTGCAAAAACACTTGCAAGAGTTGTCAGTGTATATGTATCATTACTTGTTATCTTTAATTTTGTCATTTCATTTTCAATATTATTTATATCTGATACAAAATCATACATGGCTCTATTATATGAGTCTTGTACTTCCTGCTTTTCTATCTTAAAGTTCTTTAATAATATCATTGAAAAAAGAACTATAATACACACTAAAGAGAACAATATAATTCCTGTATTTTTTCTTCCAATTCTATTTTTTATTTCTATAACCTTTTTCTCAAATTTTTCTAACATGCTACTCCTCCACAGCAAATACATGCTTTCCTATTGTAGTTACAGTCTTAAGTGAGAATAGCCACTTACTTTTTGTTTTTGAAGGATTATAGAAATAAAGGGCACCATTTGTTGGATCCACTCCATTCATAGCATCCTGTGCAGCCTTATATACTGTTGAATCTTCTGCAATTTCTACATTAAACTGACCATCTGTTACACATGAGAACTGGCCAGTCTGATATATAACTCCTGCTATAGTATTTGGAAATGATGGATCTTTTACTCTATTCATTATTACTGCCCCTACTGCAACTTGACCGATGTATGGCTCACCTCTTGCTTCCCCATTTATGAGTCTAGCAAGTAGCTCTACCATATTATCTCCAGAAGCCTTTGTTGTTGAAATAGAACTCTGTGCTTTTTGAGTCTGAGCATATACTATTCCAAATGTTATAAATAGTATAAAAAAAAGACATACTGCATATTTCTTATTCATAACTTTCACCTATGATTATTTTGGTTAAGTTTTCTAAAAAATATACAATATGTCTATTTTTAGTATATTAATACTATATAAAAAATCCTATTACTATTAATGCTATTACTCCTGGAACACCCAAAATACCAGCAATTAAAGCTGTTATAATATTAAAAGGAATTGATATTCCTATTGCTCCTCCAAAAGTATTTACAAGCACAATTAAAATAACTCCAAAAACAACATTTAATGCTAATTTTAAAATCTTTTTTACTGGCCATGCTAATAATTTAGCAACAATTATAACTGCAATAGCAGCAAATATTAAAACAACATACTCAGCCATTTTACTTTTCCTCCTATACTATCCTTATAATATCTTTTACAGTTACAAAGAATGTAAGAGCAAGTAATAGTCCAAGTCCTATATAAGAAATTGTAAGCTCTACTTTTTCAGATACTTTCTTCCTTGTAATTGCTTCAATTAGAACTATTACAATCTTACCTCCATCAAGTGGTGGGAATGGTAAGATATTTGCAACACCAACTGCCATACTAATCATTGCCATTAGATAGAAGAAATTTAATATTCCTGAGCTCTTAGAAACAACTTCTCCAATTCCAACTATACCTGACATATTTGAAATTGAGACTTTTCCTGTAAATAGGTCAGCATATGAACCAACTATATTCTTTATATTTTCAACTGTTTCTGTAAAAGCATAACCTATATTAGATTTTGTAGTAGCAACGCTCTGTATTCCAAGATCAAATACTTTTTGAGCTTCTGGTATTACTGTAAATTCCATTACTTCATCATCTCTTTGAATCTGCATTGTTATCTCTTGGCCAGCTTTGTCTTCAATTTCATCTACAATTGCATAAGCATCTGGCGTAGAAACACCATTTACAGTTAAAATAGCATCTCCTGATTTTAATCCAACTTCTGCAGCACTTGTTCCAGCACCAGTTAACTCTATTACATTTGTAGAATTTCCATTTTCATCAATTTTAAAATTTATACCAATTTTTCCTTCAACTCTTTGAGCATCTTTTACTAATGTAGAATAAATATTTCCATCTCTTTCATATTCTATTTCAACATCATTTACATCACTATCTAAATCAAAATTTGATATTTGTGAATATAGCTCTACTTCTTTACCATTAATTGAGACTATTCTATCATCTTCTTGTAATCCAGCTTCAAGTAGTACTGAATCCTCAGTAAATGATTTTATCTGTGTTGTAGCAACATTTCCTGGAAGATATACACAAATAAATATCACAAGAGCTAATATAAAATTAAATATTACTCCCATAGAAAGAATTATTATTTTCTCTAATGGATTTTTCCTTTGATAAGAGGACTCACTATCTTTATTTTCTTCTGTTTCTTCTTCTCCTTCTATAGCACAGTATCCTCCAAGAGGCAACCATCTTAAAGAATACATAGTTCCTCTAAACTTTTTTTGTACAATTTTAGGTCCAAATCCAATTGAAAATTCATCAACACCTACTTTAAGTAGCTTACTTGCAAGAAAATGTCCAAACTCATGAATAGTTGCAACTGCAAGTATAATTACTAGCAATTTTACTATAGTTATTATAAAACTAACCAATATTCTTCCTCCTTACATTATACTAATTATATATATAAAAACATATAATATTGGTGAAATAAACATTAAACTATCAAATCTATCTAAGATTCCGCCATGTCCTGGTAACAGCTTACTAAAATCTTTTTGTCCACAATACCTTTTTATAGATGATGCTGCCAAATCTCCTATTTGACCTACAATACTAAGCACTGCTCCCATTATACTCATTAATATTATATTAAATTCTGTAGAAAAATATGTATTTGTTATAAAACATATAATCGCTGTTACAATCATTGCCGCTACAATTCCAGCAACAGATCCTTCGATACTCTTTTTAGGACTTACAACAGGTGACAACTTATGTTTTCCAAATCTTGAACCAATCTCATAAGCTAAAGTGTCTGTTGCAATTGCACAAGCAAAAGCAATAACTACTAATATTCTTCCATGATTTTGCAAAAATAATAGCTTTATAAATGAAAATAAAAATGGTACATATACTATTGAAAAAACAGTAATTGCTAAATCTACAATATTAACTTCTAATTTTTTTATAATTATATATGCAAACATAAAAATAATCGCAACCGGTATTGCAACCATTAATATCTTTGACATTACTAGGGAACTAACATTACCTATTAAAAGTATAAACAAACAACTTATATATCCTATTAAAGAGATAGGATGGTATCCTTTCTCTTTAAAGCACTTATTGCATTCATATACTCCTGCAAGTGATAATAGCGTAACAAACACTGAGTCCACAACTTTATTATTTAAAACAAGTACAGTTATTATAACTAGCATGAATATAAATCCAGTTGTTATTCTTTTTATTCCTTCTTTCAATTTTCTTCTCCTTACCTTATTATACTTCCATAACCTCTTTTTCTTTTTCAGAAATTACTTTTTCAACTTTATCAACATACTTATCTGTTATTTTTTGAATCTTTTCTTCTGAACTCTTTAGCTCGTCTTCTGTCATTTCTCCATTATTTTTTAACTTTTTAGCGTCATCTATTGCATCTCTTCTTACATTTCTAATAGCAACTTTTGCATCCTCACCTAAAGACTTTACTTCTTTTACTATTTGTCTTCTTCTTTCTTCATTTAGCTCTGGAAATGTAAGTCTTACACCATTACCATCGTTTATTGGATTTACACCAAGTTCTGCAACTTGAATAGCCTTTGTGATTGGTCCAATAAGAGATCTATCCCAAGGTGTAATTAAAATTTGTCTTGCTTCTGGCACAGAAATAGCTCCAACTTGATTTAATGGAGTCTGTACACCATAATATTCTACTGTTATTTTATTAAGTATAGCTGGATTTGCTCTACCTGCTCTAATAGCAGCAAGCTCATCGCATAAATAATCAACCGCTTTTTGCATTTTGTCTTCTATTTCTTGATATTCCATAATTTAACTCTCCTTTAATTTTCTCATAATATAATTATACAATAAAATTATAAAAAAGCAACAATTAATAACCATACAAATACTCATTTCTTATTTTTTTAAATTTCACAACTTTGCTTCTTACATATTTTTCTAGTTTTGTCATAAACTCATCAGCTGAAATTTGCTTTTGTTCTACCATTGAGAGTCCTTTTTCCCAACTTGCAGTAAGCTCTGGATTTAATATATCTGGCATAGTATTTAAAACTATATCATAGACAACTTCTCCTCTTTTAGTCGGTGTTAATATTTGTGTTTTAGGATTTGCTTTAATATAATCAATTCTTTCTAGTTTTTTAATTATCTCAGCTCTAGTTGCACTTGTTCCTATTCCACTTCCCTTTATCTGCTCTCTAAGCTCCTCATCTTCTATAAGTTTACCTGCATTTTCCATTGCCAAAATCATTGTACCAGAATTATATCTCTTAGGTGGTTTTGTCTCTCCTGTCTTTATATTATATCCTTTTATATTAAGCACATCATTCTTTTTAAGACTTGATAGTAAAGCTATATTTTCGTTAGTAGTCTCATCTTCATCTTTTTCCTTTTCTTCACTATTTGTATTCTTTATATTCTTTTCATTTTTATATACTTCTAAATATCCAAGTTTAGAGCATTCCCTTCCATTTGCAAGAAAAGTCTCATTTTTTACCTTTAGCTTTACTGATATTCTATTATATTCTGCTGCAGGATAAAAAATAGCTAAAAACCTCTTTACAATTAATTCATACACATTTTTTTCTAGTTTACTTAGCTTAGAAATATTCTCTTTTCCTTGTCCTGTTGGAATTATTGCATAGTGATCTGTTATTTTGCTATCATCTACATATTTCGTCTTCTCAAGTTTAGTACTATATTTTCTTTCAGACATATTTTTTATAATTTCATTTATTTCGTCACTTATATTTAATTTTGCTAGTCCATTCAAATTCTTAGTTATTTCTTTTGCAACAGCACTAGATAATACTCTAGCATCTGTTCTAGGATACGTAACAAGCTTTTTTTCATATAAGCTTTGAATTGTCTGTAAAGTCTCATCTGGACTTATTTTAAAACGCCTTGTACATTCATTTTGAGCTTCTGCTAAATTAAATAATAATGGTGGATTTTCTTTTATCTTCTTTTTTGTTATACTATCAACAACTGCACTATCTTGTTTTTTTAGATATTCAATAAATCTTATGGCGTCTTCTTTTTTCTTAAATCCCGACTCATTATATAGTCTTGGTGATTCAAAGACACTAGAGCCTTCCATTACTTTAAAGTCTCCAATAATATCTGAATCTTTAAAAAAGGTTCCTTGTATTTTATAGAAATTAACCTTCTTAAAATTCTGTATTTCCCTTTCCCTATTTACTACCAAGCCTAAAACACAAGTCATAACTCTTCCAATAGATATAACTGCTCTTTCTTCATTCATAGCTTTAGCTACCCTTTTAGCATACATTAAAGATAATAGCCTAGAAAAATTTATTCCGATTAGATAGTCCTCTTTTGCTCTTAAATATGCTGCATCTGATAAACTATCGTATTCTTTTAAATCTTTTGCCTCTTTAATTCCTCTTAAAATCTCCTCCTCTGTTTGAGAATCAATCCACACTCTTTTTATTTTGGCTTTTGGATTTGGTTTTGCCATCATAAATACTAGTCTTTGAATATATTCTCCCTCTCGCCCAGAGTCTCCAGCATTATATATAATATCTATATCCTCTCTTTGAAGCAATTCCTTAACTATGTTAAACTGTTTTTGGACATTAGGAATTATCTCATACTTCCACTCCTTTGGAAGAAAAGGCAAAGTATCAAGTCTCCATATCTTTAGATTCTCATCATATGCTTCAGGATAACTCATCGTTACTAGGTGACCTACACACCAAGTAATTATCCAATCGTCTGATTCTATATATCCATCTTTTCTATTAACGTTTATTTTTAAAGCTTTTGCAAATTCCATTGCTACACTTGGTTTTTCTGTAATTATTACTTTTTTTGCCATCTCTATCTCCTCAAACTCTTTATATTATACTATAAAAAAAATAATAAATAAACAAAAAAGACAACAAAAAGTTCAACTAAAATTTAGTTGAACCTTATATTTTATTGTCTTGCGCTATAAAATAATTTGGTACTTGTAGTATCATATCCTTTAGCATCTAAAAGCTCTGAAACTGTTACCATTTGATATCCCGATTCATCTAAAGCTTTTACTATTTTTTCTACAGCTGGTACTGTTGTAGCATGGATATCATGTAGTAAGATAATATCTCCATCTTGAACATCATTCATAACAAGAGGAACTATTTTATTCTCATCTCTACTTTTCCAATCAAGCGAATCTATATTCCAAAGTATTAATGTATAATCACATAGAGTTGATTTTACTACACTATTTACAGCCCCATATGGTGGTCTAACAAGCTTTGGTCTTTGTCCTGTTATATTAAATATAGCAGTAGAAGTAGAGTCTATTTCACTAAGTATCTTGTCTGAAGATAGCTTTGTAAGATCATTATGATTCCATGTATGTATTCCAATTTCGTTGCCTCTTTCATATACTGACTTAACTACATCTTGATAATTTATAACGTTTGAACCAAGCATAAAAAAGGTTGCTTTAGCATCATATCTGTCAAGTATATCAAGTATTTTTAGAGTATTAGTTGCATGAGGTCCATCATCAAATGTTATTGCCACCATTTTTTTATTTTTATCAACATTTGATTTAAACATGTTATCATATTCTTCTTGGCTAATTTGATAGTTTTGTGCAGATATCTTATTTGAAGCATTATATTCTAGTAAAGTATTATACTCAATAGTACTTTTATACTGCTTATTGTATAGTTCTATTCCATCTGATGTAAGTAAATAGTTATCATAGCTACCATCAGGTATAACCTCTTTATATCTATTATCAAATAATTCATCAAGTGTAATTAAACTCTCATCTTCTTTACTAAAATTATATGTATAAATACTTGTGCTATAATTGTCCTCAAACAGATTTTTAGCAATACTTGTTATTTTTACTCCCATCAAATCGTCATTAACTTTGTATGTATCTATAACTTGCTTAAGCACAGCCTTATCCTTATTAAATAAAGGCTTCTCATTTTTATTGTTATTTTTAAATTCTTTAACTAAATTGTCAATAAATGAATTTACTTTCAAATCTATAAATTCTTCTGAGTCTAATTTTTGAGTATAAATTTCATAATATTCTGTAACCTCTTTAGAGTTTTCTGCCTTTCCCAAATCCATTCTTTGTGAAGTTAGATTTGGAATCTCAAGATTTGAAAACAAGTTTACAAGTACTAGTCCTCCAACAATTAAAACTACCATAATTACAAAAACTACAACACCCCATTTAAAAACTTTAGTCATAATTTTTTCCTCCTTTTTAAAAATTTTTTTCCAAATGTTGAACACAGTTTTTAATTAAAACTGTTTAATATAATATATTGCACATAAATTATACACCTTGTCCATCTTAAAAGCAATACTTTACATAATAATAATAATAATAATAAAAAACGAGGCAATCTTTTAGATTACCTCGTTATATATTTACTAATTTGTCATTGTTCCACTTGATGTGTTCTCATCACTTCCAAGAACTATATCTCCTTCTTTGTATTCTCCTGCTCTATATACTTTAACATGAACAGAGTCTCCTATTTCTTTTTGATTCTTAATGTTATTTAACTCTTGAGTTGTCTTTACTTCTTGACCATCAAATTCTACAATTATATCACCATTTTGAATACCTGCTTCTTGTGCTGGAGAACCTTCTTGTACTTGATATACATATATTCCTTCTACTAGTCTATTTCTTTGAGCAGTAATTTCATCTAAATCTATTCCATATATACCTACATATGGTCTAATAATTTTTCCTGTTACTTTAAGCTCTTCTATTATCTTTAGTGCATCATTACTTGGTATTGCAAACCCTAATCCTTCAACAGAATCATCACTAATCTTTATAGTATTAATTCCTATTACTTCGCCTTTTGAATTTACCAAAGCACCACCACTGTTACCAGGGTTTATTGCTGCATCTGTTTGTATTACATTATATGTTCTACCATCTGTTGTTATATCTCTATTTAAAGCAGAAATATAGCCAACTGTTACACTACCTGCAAATTCTTGACCTAATGGGTTTCCTATTGCAACTGCAAGTTCTCCAACTTGTATATTAGATGAATCTGCAAATGTTGCAGGTGTTAATTCTTCTTCTGGTTCAATTTTTAAAAGTGCTAAATCAGTTACATCATCTGTTCCCACTATTTCTGCTTGATATTCAGATTCGTCTGATAATGTAATTGTTACAGCTGCGCTACTTGAATTTACAGCTTCTTCTATTACATGATAATTTGTAATAATGTATCCGTCTGATGAATAAATAATTCCAGAGCCTTCTGACTCGCCTTCTGCTAATTGTCCAAATAAGCTTTGCTCATAATATGTTACACTTACACCAACTACAGAAGGACCTGCAATTTGAGCAACAGCTACTACTGGATTTTCAACATTTTCTACACTATATGTTGTATTGTTTGCTCCAGTAATTTGTATATTCCCTTTTGTTACTAAAAAATATGTAGCTAGGGAACTTAATACTGATACTAGTACTACACCAATAATAATTATTAATACCATTGGTATTTTATTTTTTTTCTTTTCTGAAATAATTTGAATATTATTTTTTTTCTCGTTCTCTTCCATATAAAATTCCTCCTTAATTTCTACTTGCAGAAATAGCAGTTGAAAAAGCAATTTGTAAATTATATCCTCCAGTTAAAGCATCTACATCAAGTATTTCACCTGCAAAAAATAGATTATGTATTATTTTTGATTCCATTGTCTTAGGATTAACTTGCTTTACATCTACTCCACCACAAGTTACTATTGCTATATCAATAGGCATAAATCCATTAATATTAACCTTTAAGCATTTTATACATTCTATTAAATTTTTTCGTTCCTCTTTTGTAATTTGATGAACTTTCTTATCTGGACTAATACCACTTTTTTCAATTATAACTGGTATTAGCTTTTGAGGAAGAAGCTCATTAAGAGAATTTTTAAACTCTTTATTAGTAAATTTTTGAAAATCTCTTTGAATTCTCTTATCTAAAGTCTCCACATCTAGTGCTGGTTTTAAATCAATTATTGCATTTATATTCCTGCATTTCATTTTTTCATCTACATTTTTTATTCTATTTAAAATACTACTTCCACTTAAAACAATAGGACCAGTTAAGCCAAAATGTGCAAAAAGCATCTCACCAAAAGCACTGTATACCATTTTATTTGAGTCCATTAATTTTAAAGATACATTCTTTAAAGTAAGTCCTTGTAATCTTTTACATATATCATCACTAGACTTTAAAGGAACAAGTCCAGGTCTTAATTTAATTATATTATGTCCATATTTTTTTAATATATTAAAACACTCACCTGAGCTTCCTGTTTTTTTATAGCTTACGCCTCCTGTACATAGTATAAACTTATCAGCAAAAAAGTCACCATTATTTGTCTTAATTCCAATTAAAGTCTCATTTTCTATTATAAGATCAAGTAAGTTGGCATTATACTTTATATCAACATTATATTTATTTAGTTCTTTTATTAATACATTTACTACATCCTCTGCTTTATCACTTTGTGGAAATATTCTTCCTCCTCTTTCTACTTTAGTCTTAAGACCTAAAGAATTAAAATATTCTACTGTATCTTTATTACTAAATCTCATAAAGGAGCTATACATAAATTTATTGTTATTAACAATATTATTTTCAAAATCTTCTATATCACCATCAAAAGTAATATTGCATCTTCCTTTTCCTGTTATCTTTACTTTATTTCCAAGTGAAGATGTCTTTTCAATTAATGTTACGTTATTGTCATTTCTTGCACTAGCTATTGCAGCCATCATTCCTGCTGCGCCACCACCAATTACAATTACATTCATTATTTATTCTCCTAACATCTTTTGTGCTGCAATTAAGATAGCAAGTTTTGCTGATTCGTATGAAAGTCCTCCTTGCATATATGCTGAATAAGGCTCTCTCATTGGAGAATCTGCAGATAACTCTATTGAAGCCCCCTCCATAAATGTACCAGCAGCCATTATCACCTCATCAGAATATCCTGGCATGCTCCATGGCATAGGAACTACATTACTATCTATAGGAGAGGCAAGCTGTATACCTTGTATGAATTTAATTAATTTATCCTTATCACCAAAATTAATTATTTGAACAATATCGCTCCTTTTATCATTATATTTTGGAAATACATCACATCCAAGATTTTCTAATAATTTAGAAGCAAAAGTCATTGCCTTAAGTGCAGATGCTACAACTGTTGGTGCCATAAATAGTCCTTGAATAATGTTTTGATTTTGTCCAAGTGTTGCACCATTATCTTTTTCAAGGCCAGGACAATATAGCTCTTGAACAACTCTTTCTATCAGCTCTGCTTTTCCACATACGTATCCGCCCATTTCACATAGGCCACCACCGGCATTTTTAATTAAGCTTCCACAGCAGATATCAGCTCCTACAGATGTTGGCTCTTTTTCCTCAGTAAATTCGCCATAGCAGTTATCAACATAAATTATAACGTCCTTGTCTACACTTCTTATCTCTTTGATTACATTTTCTATATCTGATATTAATAATGCTTTTCTTACTGCATATCCTCTAGATCTTTGAATATGTACTAATTTAACTTTGTGATTTTTCAAATAGTCTTTAATCTCATCACACTTAAAGTTATCATTTTCATCTAAGTCTATTTGAGAATATTTTATTCCTCTACTAATTAAAGACATATCATTTGGTTCAAGTCCTATAACAGTACATAGTGTATCATATGGCCTACCAGATATTGCAAGCATCTCATCTCCATAATTTAATAATGCTTTTAAAGCTGTTGCTAAAGTATGTGTTCCACTTACAAATTGTACTCTTACTAAAGCATCTTCTGTTTCAAATAGATTAGCATATAGTTTTTCAATTGCCTCTCTACCTATATCCCCATGACCATATCCTGTTGTTTTTCCAAAATGTGCTTGAGTTATTGGTACACTTTGGAAAGCTTTCAAGACTCTAGCTTGGTTATATAATGCTGTCTCCTCTATTTGCTTAAAAACATCTTTAACCTCCTCTTCACTTTCTCTGGCTATTTTCTCTAATTTCTCACTAATATTTAATAATTTGTATGCACTTTCCATTTCTCTTATCACCGTAAATAATTATACCACAGTAGTTTTGAAAAATAAATATATTATGTCTCTTTTCACCAAAAAAACACGCGTGCCATATAGTTTTCAAAAATTTCACAAAGTCAAAAAAAAATTAAGGCATATTAAAAATATACCCTAATTTTTATTATTATTCTTCTTCAATTCCTTGTTGTTTTAAGAATCTAGAATAAACATCTTTTAATAGCTCTTCATCTGTAAGAGTATCGTAGACTTGTTCTCCGTCTTCTTCTTTTATTTCAAGAATAACAACTTCAACTTCTTCTTCATAGTCTTCTTTAAGCTCAGAAACTATTAAAAAAGATCTTCCATCTTCAAGTACAACAACATCAAGTTTTTCAAAAGTAACTTCTTTACCATTTTCATCTGTTAATACTAAAATTGGTAATGATTCTTCATCAGAAGATCCACATCCGCCACAAGTTCCACAAGAACCAGAGCATCCTACTAATTCTTCATTATCCATTTCATTTCCTCCTTGTTAAGTACTATAATATATTTAATTGCTTTTTGAAAGCATATTTAAATATCCTTCTAAAATATATGTTGCAGCAAATCTATCTGCAACTCTATTTTTTTCCTTTTGAGATATATTCATCTCTCTCATTGTTCTATATGCTGATACTGTAGTAAGTCTTTCATCCCATTTATGCACTTTAAGTCCTAAAGCTTCTAACTTTGGAATCAACTCATCTACTTTCTCTGTTTTTAAAGAATTTGTACCATCCATATTTTTAGGATAACCAATAACAACCTCTTCAAAATCATACTCATTCATTAGTTTTCTAATTCCACTAATAAATTTCTTATCACTACCATTAATTACAAGAGTATCTAGTCCTTGAGCTGTTATTCTTAAAGGATCAGATATTGCAACTCCTACCCTCACATCTCCATAGTCTATTCCTAATATTCTTTTCATTTTACACCTATAAATCTAAGTATTTTTTAATCATTTCTTGTAACAGGTCATCTCTTTCAATCTTGCAAATTAAAGCTCTTGCATTATTGTGAGATGTTATATATGTTGGGTCACCAGATAATATATATCCAATAATCTGGCTAGTTGGCTCATAGCCTTTATCTTTTAAAGCTGCTACAACTTGCTCCATAATCTCCTTTACTCTTTTTGATTCATCTTTTTGTGGTTTAAATACTGTAGTATTTTGATCCATATCTATCACACTCCTTAAAATATATAATCAAAATTGTATTTTATTTTCTTCTAAACAAACTAAATTTTCCTTTACTCTTTTGACTTTCTTCTTGAGTATAATGTTTTTCTTCAACACTAACATCACCCTTAGTAGGATAAATTGTGTTTATAATTTGATTTAAATTTTCCTGAAAGTCTTTAGTAAAGCTTGAGAATTTATTTGAGTATTTATATACCATATCAATATATTTCTTATAGTTTTCTACATCAAAAGGTAATATAAAATACTGAATTCTCTTTGGATTGAATAATTCATCATACATTTTTAAGTCATAACTAGTATATGTTGCTATACCATCAACAATGTCTTTTGAAGATAAACTACAATTAACATATTTATTAATAATTATCTTTATTTTATCCATGCCTATTCCACGTTGCTTTAGCTCTCTTAAAAACATTGTAATCTGACTTATATTAAGTATATTCATATCCTGTACAATATATATGTCTTGAGCAAGTCTAAAATAATCTAAAGGTGTACTAAAATCTGCATCTATTAAAACAACATTGTTATTTTTTACTATTGTGTTTACTAATACACTTGGATTATATGACTTTCTATCTTCACCAGGTACAGCTGTATATATACTTAGCTTATCATAAATTAATGGCTCATTTTTTCCATTAGATGCATATCTTAAACTGTCTCCAGCTATATTTCTTTTTCCTGTATTATCATATGTATATATTGTGTACATATCTCTTTTTCTAGTTAAATCTACAAAAGCAGTCTTTACTTTTTGCTTTGCAAGATATGTTCCTATTGCATTTATACAAAATGTAGTTCCAACTTTAGGTGCTCCAACAAAACATACAGTTTTCTTATAGTCTTTTGGAACATCAAAATATTGTTTTACTACTTCTTTTTCTACTACTTGTGTAATAACTTTTGGTACTTCTTTTTCTACTACTTTTTCAACTATCTTTTCCTTTGGTACTTCTTTTACTACGATTTTTTCTGCAATTTCATTTCCATTTTTTATCTCATACTTATTATTATTAGGCTCATTTGTTACTATTTTTGTCTGCTGTACAGGAGATTGTGTCATCTGTATATTAGATAAGTTAACTATATTTTTATATGACTCACTATTGTCCTGTAAAAAAGCAGTTACATCTTTTGGTAAACACTTAATAATTACCGCCATTTGCTCTGTTGTATATTGAGAAACTACTCTATCAAATATCTCACAATACTTGCTTGTATCGCCATTTAAGTTTTTAAAATATGTTATTATTCTTCTAAGTTCTAACTCACTTACTTCAGATGAATTGTATACATCTGTTGCACTTGTATTATTATCGTAATACCTTCTAGCTTCTTTTTTAGTAGTAGGTGAATTAATAGCCGCACAAACTTTTCCTTTTGTTCTATCTGAGCCTGTAAGTGTTGTGTATACACCAAGTACAAATAATCTAGCAAGAAAGTTATCTCCTAATTTTCTTCTTTCTGATGTAATTAATATTAAATTTCTTGCCTCAAAATTATTTGTAATACCATCTATATATTCAAATAATAATTTATCTGCTTCTGCGTAGCTCTTTGTCGGCATTTTTTCTAACTCTTCACTAAGTACTGCTCTATCATAATCTCCTGTTGCGATTTCGCTACTGAAGTTTTTAAAATAATATGCTATCTTATACTCTAGCTTTTCTTTGTACTTATCTTCATAGAATTTAACAATGCCTTTTACAGTATCTTCGTTACTTAATCCAAAAAGTACCTTCATATTCTCTATCCCTTCTAATCAATTTAGTTTTTAGGTTATATATTAATTATAATATTATCTCTACACTATAAAAAACGCGTACACTAATGGTAAACATTGTACAACTAACATAAATATTGAAATACCAACAACCATTTGTTGTCCAACTACTTTATCTGCTAATATTTCTGAACCACGTACATAAAACTTATACAATGCAAATATCATAAATAAAGTAACAAAAGGCCATGAATATTTTTGTATCATAACTAATATATTCAAAGCACCATCTAAAACAACATCATTTGTAACTGTGTTATCAACAGCAAAAACAAACTCATTTACTATTGCTAAAAGTACAGCTACAATTAAAGATGAAGTTATAACCTTTTTATATGCCATAACGACTCCCCCATAATCTAAATAATTAAATTTATACATATATAATTATATTATAAATAATTTCAAATATCAAGTAATAGATGTCAAAAAGTATAAAAAACATTTTATTTTACATAAAAAATTCTAAAGTAATCTAAATTACTTTAGAATTTTAAGACTAAAAACTCATTTTTCTCTTAAGTTTTCTAAATTCTTTTCTTCCACTTTTCATTAAACTACATATAGTCTCATTGTTCATATATCCAATACAAGCACCTGCTATCATTCCGATTATTGTACCTTTTACAAATTCCATTTTAATACACTCCTTTCTTATTATTATTTTTATCCAGATTAATATTTTTTAAACTGACAATTATTTCATATATTCCAATAATCAAAAGGAAAATATAAAAAACAATTTTTATGATTTTTTCTGAAATATATTTACTAGAAATTGCGCCTATTAACGCTCCAATTCCAATAAATATAATTCCTTTTATATACTTTTTCTTATTCTCTTTAATTTTTTTAAAATTTTTTATAGATATAATTATTCCAACACTAATAAAAAGCAATAGATTATATGCTCTAGCTTCATTTAATTCCAATAGATTAAAAAGAAGACTCAGAAGTATAAATACCGATCCTCCACCTATTCCCATACCAGAAAAAAACGAGGATATAATAGCTAAAAAATATATCATCATAGTGTCCTCCATAGACTAATTCCAGTTATTAAAACTAAGAAAATACCTGAAATTAAATTTAATAAATTAGGATTAAGTTTTTTCATCATCTTATTTCCTAAAAATCCAAATACTAAAGAAATTACTATAAAAATAAAACTCATAGTAATATCTATACTACTTTTTGTGCAGTATATTATAAAAGTCGGTATAGATATAATAGGCATTATTGTAAGAGAATATTCTCTTGAAAGCTTAGTATCTCTTTTTAAGATATATACTAGATAAAATATAAGAAGTTGACCAGCTCCGCTAGAAAAAAGTCCATTAATAGCTCCAATTAAAATGAAAATTAAATAACTCATAAAAATATTATTTGTATAAAAATAAAAAAATATAATATAAAAAAATGAGTCTTAAACGACTCATTTTATATCTTCAATAACATATTCTTTATATTTATTATATTGCGCTTGTCTGCACTCTACTTCTAGAATTGTTCCTTTTTCATTGTAGTCTGTAGAAATTACAGTTGCGTGCTCATTAAGATATGATACTATGCTTCCTTGAGAAAATGGTATTAGCATTTTACACTTTTTATAGTCTTTAAATATTCTTTCTATTATCATATCAATTAGCTCATCCATACCTTTTTGCTCTTTTATCGATAAATAGATTTCATTCTCATCTATTAATGGTAATTTATCTAGCATTAATTCTGACTTATTATACACATAAATAACTGGTATATCTGCAGCACCTATATCTTCTAGAGTTTTTTTAGTAACATCTAAATGTGTATCAAAATCAGGGTCAGAATAATCTATAACTTCTAGAAGAAGATCTGCATTTTTTATCTCTTCTAATGTAGATCTAAAAGCCTTTATTAAATCATGAGGTAATTGACTTATAAATCCCACCGTGTCAGATAATAGGAACTTTCTATTATCGTCAAGCTCTATTTTCCTAACCGATGTATCTAATGTAGCAAATAACATATCTTCTTCAAATACTCTCTTATCCTCATCTTTTACAAATCTATCAATCATATAGTTCATTAAAGTTGATTTTCCTGCATTTGTATATCCCACCAAAGACACAAGAGGAATATCTGACTCTTCTCTTTTTTTTCTTTGTACTTCCCTATCTTTAGATAACTCTTCTAATTCTTTTCTTAATTCAGTAAGTTTATCCTCTATTCTTCTTCTATCTAACTCAATCTTTTTTTCACCTGAACCTTTATTAAAAAATCCAGAGCCACCGCCTTGTCTTCCAAGAGATTTATGAAGTCCAACAAGTCTTGGTAACATGTATTCAAGCCTTGCAAGCTCGACTTGTAGTTTGGCCTCTTTTGTTCTTGCTCTTCTTGAAAATATCTCTAGTATTAAAGCCGTTCTGTCTAATACTTGACAACTAAAAATATCAGATAGATTTCTTGTTTGAGTTCCTGATAATTCATTATTAAAAATAACCATATCAACGCCTAAGGCTTCTGCTTTTTTTGCAATCTCCTCGGCCTTTCCTTTTCCAACATATAATGGCTTATTAATCTCTAATAAATTTTGGGTCTCTCTACCTACAACTTCAATATCACAAGCATATGCTAAGTTTTCTAATTCATCCATTAATTTTTGAAAATTATTTTGATAATCTATGTTAACTCCAACTAAAATTGCTTTTTCTTTTTCTTGCCTCATATAATCACCTGCTAGCATTATACCATATGATATTAAAAAAATAAACATAAAAAAAGTAAGTAAAAATTTACTTACTTTTACTTAGACTTAGGATACCATACAGATATTCTTTCGTTATTTAAGACTTTATTTGGATTTTCAACAAATATCTTATTTAATAGTTCTTCATCTTTTACAACTTTTTTTATTGATTTTATAGACTTCTCATAAATATCATATACTGTTGTATTATGAGAGTCTGTTCCAAAGAAATGAACCATGTTTAGCTTAAGCATTTTCTTTATATTTTTTTTAGCATTTTTACCATACTTTCCGTCAATACTTCCAATATTTGACTGAATTAAAACCCCAGATTCAATAAGTTGAACTAAGCTATTTACATCTTTCGTAACAAAATCATACCTCTCTGGATGAGCTAAAATTGGTATATATCCTGCATCCTGTAATCTATTAAACTCATCAAAGACATTAATAGGTATAATGTTATTAAACAAAGGAAGCTCAACAAGAACATATCTAGAATCTGCTAAAGTACATACCTTTTTTTCAAGAATTAAATCTAATAAATTATTGGTGAAAAAAACTTCATTACCATTATATACTTTAACATTTATATTTTCCATTTCAAACAGCTCATTTAATTTTTTAATATTATTTATATACTCTTTATTTACAAGCTCATTATCATGAATAATATAATGTGATGTTGCAAATATTCCTGTATATCCAAGCTCTTGTGCTTTTTTGCCCATTTCTATACTTGTATTTGTATCTAATGCACCATCGTCAGTATAAGGTATAATATGACAATGCAAATCAAGCATTTTTAATTCCCCTTTCAATATCAAAAACAGAGTAAATATTGCTATCTACTCTGTAAACTATATATTTATTTTTCAATAACATACTTTTGATAAGACTTAGAATACTCTTTTCTTCTATCAGATGATATTTGATTTAAGATTATTCCTGGTATCTTTCCTCCAACTGACTCAATAGCTTTCTTAGTATTAAGTAGTAGCTCTTTTTTAGTTTTTCTTGATGCTGCAACTATAAACATATAGTCAACTTTATTTGCAAATATTAAAGCATCAGTTATAATAGAAGCTGGAGGTGTATCAATTATAATTAAATCAAATTCTTTTCTAAGTAAATTTAGTAAAAATTCAACATTTGCAGTTCCAAGCAACTCAGAAGGATTAAATGGAACTGGTCCTGATGTTAAAAGATAAACATTTGGCACTTCTGTATCTTGTATTTTTACAGTTAGCTCTTCTTCTATCTTTTGCTCATCTTCTTTTGTTAATTTTCCTCTTAAATTTTTAAGTAAGTCAGATAAACCTGCTCTATTTGACTTTTTAAAAATTCTATGTTGTCTTCCTTTTCTCAAGTCAGCATCAATTATTAAGACTTTTTTTCCATATTGTGCACAAGAGATAGCAAGGTTTGCTGTAACCCAGCTTTTTCCCTCTCCTGCATTAGAACTTGTCAAACAGATTACTTTACTATCATCATTTTCAAATAAGTATAATAAATTAGTTCTAAAAAGCCTAAAAGATTCTGAAACTGGTGAACGAGGAAAATCATTTACAATTATTTCGCTCTTTTCCATTTAAACCAACCTCCTTCGCTATCATCTTCTAATTTAGGTATAGATGCAATAACAGGTATTTCAAGTAAAGCCTCTATATCCTTTTCATCCTTTACTGTATCATCAAAATAAACAATAACAAATATTACCCCACATGATAATATAAGTCCAACAAGGGCAAATAATAATATATTTTTTACTGTTCCTATATTATATGGTGTATCACTAGGCTCTGCAATATCTATTACTGATAAGTTGTCTATCTTATATATCTCATTTACTCTTTCTCTAAAAACTTCTGCAAGAGAATTTGCAATATCTGCACTAAGTTTAGCATCACTGTTTGAGACAGTAATTTCAATTAGTTCTGTATCATCTTTTGATGTTACAGACACACTAGATGTAAATTCTTCAACACTCATATCTAAACCTAATGAATTGATTACTTCTTTTGCGATACTCTTACTTTTTATTATCTCACTATAAGTAGAAACTAGTTTTGAGTTTAAAGTAACATCGTTTTGAGTTATAGCTTCACTAGTTTGATTTATGTCGTTTGGAGTTGTACTATCTGTTGATTTAGATAATACAAATGTTGTACTAGATCTATACATTGGTGTAACTAAGAATTTAGAATACACAAGTCCTAATACTGCGCATATTAGTACAGTTACTATTATATATTTTACTTTATTTTTTAGAGCATATAATAACTCGATTATATCTAACTCTTCCATTTTTTCCTCCCTTTAAAACACGTATTTTAATTATAGCATATGTTACATAAAAATGCAACATTAATTATATCTTTTAGTAAAAAAATGTATTATCTGCTTTTTACAGATAATACTATCTTTTAAGAATTACTTCTACTATCTCAGGCCTATTAAATAATCTAATTGGTATTGTTGCACTACCTATACCTGAGCTAGTAATAATCGTAGTTTTATTTATTGTATTTTTTCCATATGAGTATTTTGGAAAAAATCTTCTTCTAGGTGATAAAAGACAGACTTTTCCAAATCTTATAAGCCCTCCATGAACATGACCAGAAAACACTAAATCAACCTTTAGCTTTTCATACATTTCAAAATTTTCAGGATCATGCGCAAGCAAAACATTAAACTCATTAGTATCTATATCATTTAGTTTTTTCTTCATATAATTAATATATTTGTCTTTCTTTTGAGTAGTTAAAACTCTAGGTTGCATATTCTCTCTAAACTTCAATGCGTTTATCTTTATTTTTTCATTTCCTTTTTTAAAATATGTACTGCCATTTACAATAACATTTACTCCATTTTCTTTTAATAATGATATATACTCTTTATATTTGTTATATCCTAGTTTTCTTTCATGATTTCCTATAGAATAATATATAGGATATCTTTTAAATAGCTCTTTGTATATATTGACATATCCTTTTATATTCTTTTCTGAATCATCTATTATATCGCCGGTCATAAAAATCACATCTGGATTTATTTCATTAATCTTTTCAAAAAATTTATAATTATTCTTTCCAAAAATCTTACTATGAACATCACTTATATGTACTATTTTTAATCCTTCAAATGATTCTGGTATTTTATTATTTTTTACAATATATCTAGTAACTTTTAAGCAATTATTACTAATATATATTAGTATTAAAGCTATAATTATTAGTATAATTAATAAAGTTATAACAACCATATATTTCACCTTGTTAGATTATAATATATTTCTAGACATATTACAAGAAAAAGTGCAGATTACTCTGCACTAATTTTTTATTTCGTCTACAAATTTCTTTGCTAACTCTTCTATCTGCTTTAAATCATAATCTGATGGATTCAATTTTACTCTTACTGCTTCAATTGGTATATTGAATTTTAAAGATTTAAACCTTGCTTCAATATTTAATGCGGCTTCTCCACTCCATGCATACGAACCAAAAGCTAAAGCATACATTCCTTTATTTAAAATTGGATTTAATACTGACATCACCTCATACATTGGTGCTAGAGCATCAGAAAGTATTGTTGGTGAGCCTAAAATAATACCATTTGATGTGGAGATATCTTTTTTTGCATCATCCATACTATCTTTTTGTAAGTCATACTCTTTAACTTCAACGTCGCATTCTTTTAATCCTTTAACGAAGGCTTGTGCCATTTTTTTAGTATAACCGTATGAAGAGACATAGCATACAGTTATCTTAAGTTTTGATGTATCTTCTTCTTTACACCATGACTTATATAGCTCTATATATTTTTCTACATCTTTTCTAATTATTAAGCCATGTCCTGGACATATATATTCAATTGGTATTAAGCTAATTTTATTTAAAGCATTTATTAAAA
The DNA here is from genome assembly GCA_944386345.1 of uncultured Clostridia bacterium. Lineage (GTDB taxonomy): Bacteria > Bacillota > Clostridia > TANB77 > CAG-465 > CAG-465. Next base: position 6,219 of record CALXAR010000003.1, on the reverse strand, counting down.
ATGGATTCTTAAAAGGTCCAAGTATTACGTCAAAATAGTATTTGTATTGTTCTACTATTGTTTTATCTTCTAAAACACCATTTGGCTCTTCTAAATCATTATATATCTTCTTACTTGCATAATGCGCACCAAAAGAATCACATGTAAATAGCATTTTATCTTCTTTTAAGTATGTATACATTGAGTCTGGCCAATGAAGCATTGGAAATGCAAAGAACTTAAGCTCTTTTCCACCTAAATCTATACTATCATTTGCAGTTAAAACATTTGACTTAAAATCAAAGTTAATTATATTTCTTACAAAATCAATAGCCATCTTAGTTCCACATACTTCTATATCTGGATTTAATTCTAGTAATTTTCCTATTGAGCCCGAATGATCTGGCTCTGTATGATTAACAATTAAATAATCTATATTTTTTATATCTGCATACTTTTCTATATTTGCTTTATACTCTTCAAAAAAGTCTGTTTTTACAGTATCAATTAATGCAATTTTGTCATTACCTTTAATTAAATATGAATTGTATGATGTACCATATTTTGTCTCCATTATAACGTCAAATACTCTAAGTTTCTCATCTAGCACACCTACATAGTAGATATTTTCTTTTATCTTCATACTTTCTATCCTCTCTATTTTAATCTAACTTCTAATTTTACTGGATGATGATCACTATATGAAAAGTTATTCTCTATAGTTTCAACACTTTCAACATCCACATTTTCACTAACAATATATCCATCAATTATATATAACTGAGTATTGTCGTAGCTACCGCTATAGACCTCATTTAATAGTCTTGAAGATGGTCTTTCTAAATCAGTAACAAACTTAAAATCTTCTGGTAAATAATCTTCAGACATTTGCGTAGGAACAAAATTATCTGTATTTACAACAGGAAATTTTTCTGTATCAACACCTGGAAAAGTCTGATTAAAGTCTCCACCAGCTATTACATAATTTCCCTTATCATATTCCTCTTTCATTTTATTAATTAGTATATCTAATTGCTCTGTTTTTCCTTCCTCTTTACCATACGCATCTAAATGAACGTTATATACTACTAGCTCTTTATCTGAGCCGTCTATTGTTACTCTTTGCTCTAAAAGACAATTTTTATACATTACAGCTCTTACAGGCCAATTATACGCACTTGGTAATGCAATACGAGTTGCAGAATTTACATCAAATCTATTTAGAGTCATCACTCCACTTTCTACGTGCCCTACAGTATTAAATACTGGATATGGAATATATAATGACTTAAACATATATGCAAATGTAGATGTTCCGTCAAAGTCTTCCTTTAATTGCTCATATTCATTAATATTATATGATCTTTTTGCATTAGTATCTACTTCTTGAAATAAAAAAATATCAGCATCTTGATTTTCTATAAAGCTTTTAACTGCTGCTAAATTTTTAGTTACAGTAGTAGCATTTTTAGGACGAACATTTTCTCCTCCATCCATAAAAAAGTCTTGTGTATTATCTAAAGATAGATATCCTAAATTATATGTAATAATAGTAGCAGTTTCATCTATTTTTAAGTCTTTAGACTTTTCACCTTCTATATTTAAACTTTCTGTATCTTCTGGAAAATACTCGGAAAAAACTAATATAGCAAATCCTAGGAGTAATATAACTAATATTACTATTACTATAGCAATTACAATTTTATACCACGTTTTAGGCATAATAATCATCCTCCGGACTAAATTATATAATATATACTAAGTAAAAACAACATTTTTATACAAATTTATTAATTATTATCTACCTGTTACTGGTAATTTTTCTTCTATTGTCACATTATCATTTAATATCTGAACATTAACCTCATCATTTTCTTTTATAATATTAACCTCTATTACTTTATCCATTATCTTATAATGTTTATTAGTCTGAGTCTCCTTAATATAATACTTTCCTAAAGGTAACGCTTTAGATTTTGCATATCCATACTCATCTGTTTTTAATTTATCAATCACATTATAATTTTCATCTAAAATCTCAAAACATACATCCTTTAAAGGTGAATTTTCTGGTAATTTAGTAAGCTCATTATACTCCTTACTCTTTTTTATAATTTCAATATATCCTTTCTTTTTTTCATTAAAGTATTCTAAGTTTAAACTAGTATTTGGTTCAATTATATATTCATATACATTAGAATCTAATTTATACTCATCTTTTGTATCAAGCTCTTTAATATATATTTTCTCTTTTGAAGGATAAAACAGGCTAAAGTCTATAACACCGTTTTTATCTGTTAAATATTCTCCCAAAATATTATTATCTTTATCATAAATACCATATTTTATTCCTTCTAGTGTATCATTTGTATCTTTATCTTTTTTTACAATTTTTATATTTGTTTCATATTTATTAAATAAAATAGTTTCTTCTAAGTTCAAATCAAAATTATCTTTTAAAGTAATTGCGACATCTTGATATCCATCTATCGTAGTCTTACCAAAAAGAGCAACATTTTCTTTTGCACTTACATTAACTTTAAGATTTACCTTGTAGTCGTCTTTAACAATCTCTACTGGAACACATACCTTGTACTTATCATCAGAAAGCTTTATAACTCTAGCTTTACTATCTGTACTTAGCACATCCACTTTTATTATATTCTTTTTGTTAGTCACTAAAAATTCTCTAGTATAATATACTTCATTTTCAATTTTCTCTAAATTTTGTGAATTAACACTAAATTCAATATCTACACTCTTTTGGTTAATATCTCCATTTATACAGTTATATATTTCTTTTATAGTCTCAACTAATTTTATATTCATATCGCTAATAGGCTCAATTAAATCTAAGTTTAGATTTTCTAGATAACACCAAATTGCAAATTGTGAAGCAAACTTAGCTTCATGAATATTATTTAAGCCTAACTCTTCAACAGACTTATATGGATATGAATTTAAAATAATAAGCTGAAGTTTCTCATCAGTAATTTTCTTATCTCCATTTACTATATATCCATTATAGTTATCTTCTGCACCTTTTAACCCAAGATTTAAACAATATACCGGATACTCAGCTCCATCTTTTATATAATAATACTCGTAATTTGCCTGCATAACTCCATTATATTTAATATACATATATGGGTCTTTAAAGCACTGTATTTTATATTCGCCATAATATATATTTTCATTTTCAAGCGCAAATACCGAATTAAGTGAGGTAAATAACATGCAAAAAAGAATTATATATACTTTTATTCTTCTTATTTTACTCTGCCTTATATATGCGTTAATCCTTCTTTTATTTTTTTGAATAGTTGTGATAACATTATTTTTGTATTGGTAAATTTTTTCCACTAAATCACTCCTTACTAATAGCTTCTATACATAGCCTCTTAGAAGGTGAGCCAGTTATGCATGTTATTAGAGTCATTTTATCTTTAAAATCAACTGCTAAAACATTAAGTTCTTCTTCATCTACAATATACTTTTCTGTCACTTTATATACTTTTATATTTCCATAATAATTATATTTAATCTCATCGTTATATTCTAGAGTATTTAAATCTTTAAAATAATTTATAAGAAATCCTGAGTTATGTGCTGCAAGACATACATTACCATTATAATATGAACTAATAGGGAAATGACCAATATAATTTTCCAATATATCCTCTTCTACACTATCTTTGATGGGAACATTAATTAAATTTATTTTTTCAATTGTTAGAGTCCAAATATCATTTTGAATAAAAGTACTATTTTCTTGATATAAATTTATATTATCTAGATTTATTTTTTTAGGAATTATTTTTTCGTTTTGGGGAATAAAAAAATAAATAATAGAAAAAATTAATAAAACAAAAAATAACGATAAAACAATTCTTTTTACATACATACTCTCACCTCCTTTAGGCAAGATAATTATATCGTCACAATGATTAGAAGTCAAAGAAAATCGTACCAAAAATTTTGACAAAAAAAAGGAGATTAATTTATCTCCTTTAAAAAATTATAGCTAAGATTGCAAGTATGACTATCAGTCCGATAAGTGCTGCTCCTACACTTCCTAGTACGTCAATAACAATTAAAAGTACCTTCGCTATTAAAAAAGCAAAGAAACCATACACAACACCTGTAATAAAGGCCATTATCAAGCCTCCAAAGGTAATTGTTCCAAATAATGCACCGATTACATGTAATACACCAAATAGTATACAAGAGCCCCAAATTCCAATCTCTTCTATAAATCTCATGATTAATATAATTAGTAAAATTTGAATTATCCACATCAACATAAAAATATACCTCCTAAAAAATTATTTTTAGATTTTACCTGCTGTTTATGTGAGAGATTATATCATATATTATGTTAAATTTCAACTTTTTTTTAATTCATTTTATACAAAAAATAGTAACATCTATGACTAAAATCAATAAATGCTACTATCACTATCTTCTGTCTTTATTAAATCTTTTATAACGTTATAATACTTTTCATCTTCATCCCAAAAAATATCTTCTCCGACCAACATGTATGCTCTTAGTAAGAATTCCTTTGCTCGATTGTTATCTTTTGTTTCTACTAAAGTTTGTCCTAATCTAAAAAGTACATATGGATTACTTACTCCATTAGGACAATTTTTAGCTTCAAAAAAATAGTCCCTTGCCATATCGTACTGTTTATTTTTAAAATATAAATCCCCGATTGAAACAAAAATCCAAGTGGCAGTCTCATATGATGTCTTAGGCTCAGGAATTATATCAAGTGCTTCTTTATATTTTCTATAGGCATCCTTAGTATTTCCTTCAACAACAAAATCTTCAGCAGCTCTACAAATTCTCTCGATATCTTCAGTAAAGCCCTTCTTAAGTTGCATATAATACCTCCTAAAATAATTAATGAATTCAAATAAGATTATAACAAAAAAAGAAATATATGTATACATTTTTTTACAAAATTTTAAAAAATATTTTTTTGACTTTATAAATACTATATGTTATAATTTTTTTATCAAGGAAGGTATTAATTATGGAAGAAGAAAAATTAGAAAAAACATTATCTGTTACTAAGAAAGGTTTTCCAGCAATTTGGGTTCAAACAATTAGATTTGCTGCTCCTAATGTAAGATATGGGCAATCAAGCGCTATTTGCTCATCAAACGGAAAGCTTACTAAGATAATTAGAACATTAGAAAACTATACAAAAGTTAGACACCTAGTAAGGATTTCTAATAAATGTGTTTTAATTCAATCAAATTATAATATTGATGGAAGCACAGTTGAAATTTTTAAAGTAGAAAAAATAGATTTTGAAAATAAAAAAATATTATTTAAAAAAGTAGCAACATTTAAAGATGGAAAATGGGATAACACTTCATACGTTAGAAACTACAAAGAAGGTGTACACTCAACACTAATGAGAGCAAAAAAATTCTATTCTTTAAGAGATTTAGATTAAAAAAGGATTTTAGAGTTAACTCTAAAATCCTTTTATTTTTCTATAGTCAAATAGCTAAAAGAATCATCAATTATATCGAAGTAAATATTCATTCCTTCCATTTCTACATTATTGTTTTCTGTATTATTCTTAAAAGTATAATATCTATATACATATCCGTCTTCATTATTAGAGTTTTCATACCTTACTCTTAATAATACATAATAGTTTCCCTTATCTATTTCACTTAATATTATATTACTCTCCTCTTCATCTTCTTGAATTGAGGAAAACTCAATTCCTTCTGTAGATAGATAATAATCTGTAGTATATACATACTTATCTCCTGTTGAGTCTTTCAAAACTAGCTCAACTGTTTGTAAATTTCTAATTATATACTCATTGACTTCTTCACTAAGCTCTCCTTCAATTATAAGTCTTCCATTATCTTCTTCAAATGTATTTATATCACACATTTGACTCTCAACCACTGTTGAAAGTGCATGTTGATTTGAGACTCCTTTTTCTTTATTGTTAGAGTTTACAACAAAAGTTATTGCAAGCACTATAACAAGTAAAACTCCAAACACTAATCCAAATAAAACTATTCCTCTATTTTCGTCACGACTTCCTAAGTAATTATTAGTCCTCACTACTATTCCTCCCAATATTTATTTAATAATTTGTTCTTTTCATCAATAGATAAAAAAGCTGCCTTAATTGAATTTTTATTCATTTTTTCTATATCAGCATATGTAAGACTTGTATTATCTATTATATTTATATACTCATTT
>CALXAR010000002.1 GCA_944386345.1 uncultured Clostridia bacterium | reverse complement strand
AGAATTCTTATAATATTTTTTTTTTTTTTTTTTTTAATTCCTACCTGTATATTATATTGTACTATGTGCAAAGTACTGAGAAAATAGGCAGAAGTATCTTTAACCCATTTTAGAGTACTGTAAATTTAGATTAGTGTAAATGTAATTCCAATATAAATCAGCAAGTGAACTGTATTAGAGTATTGTAAGCTTAGATTAAAAAAACGTTTTATATACTAATTTGTAGTGATATACAATATAAAATATGGTATAATAAAAAGGTGGTAATATATAATTACATATTAATAAGGATGGAATATTTATGCCTAATTTAATATCTTATGATATTGTAAAACTAATTAAATTTAATATTATAATACAAGCATATAAAAAGGAGAGGTCAGAATGAATAAATTTAAAAAGTTTATTTCAAATGAAGTAGAAGATTATAGAATGCTTTTAAAAAATGTCCCTACATTGACAATGGTGTTTTTTGTATTATCAGTTATTTATATGAATATATTTGCAGGTAAAGAGCTATTAAATACAAAATATCTTGCACTTGATTGTGGTTTTCTTCTTTCTTGGATGAGCTTTTTATGCATGGACATGCTTACAAAAAGATTTGGAGCAAAAGCTGCAATTAAACTCTCATTACTTGCTTTAGTAATAAATTTAATTTCTTGTGCAATATTTTTCGTTATTTCAAAAATTGGAAATAACTGGTCAGCTTTTTATACATATAATGATGAAATTGCTAATGCGTCACTAAACGACACTTTTGGAGGAACATGGTATGTGCTTTTAGGATCTACGATTGCAATGGCTGTTGCGTCTGTTGTTAATGCCGTTATTAATCAGACAATTGGAGCTATGATGAAAAAGGATAATTTCTTTGCATATGCTATGAGATCATACGTTTCAACAGCTTTGGGACAATTTGTAGATAATTTTGTATTTGCAATGATTGTATCTGTAACATTTTTTGGCTGGAATATTGTACAAGTAATAACTTGCTCTTTAACAGGAGCTATAGCAGAATTATTAGCAGAAGTCATATTTTCATCTGCTGGATTTAAAGTCTGTAGAAATTGGGAAAAAGATGGAGTTGGACAACAATATATTGATTATGCAAATAATAAAAGATGTTAAAATATAGTATTTGTATGATTAAAGGGAGTGATAAGAATGAAAGTATTACTAACAGGAACATCAAGTGGAATAGGTAGAGCTATAGCATTAAAATATATACATGAAGGACATGAGGTATTAGGAATTGATTGGAGCGATTCTACTATAGAAAATGAACATTATACACATATTAAAAAAGATATTTGCTCAAAAGAGCTTCCAGATATTGAAAATGTAGATATATTAGTAAATAATGCTGGCGTTCAAAATACAAAAGATGATATTGATATAAATTTAAAAGGAACTATAAATATAACTGAAAAGTACGGTATACAATCTAATATAAAATCTATTGTATTTATAGCATCTGCTAGTGCATCTACAGGTGCAGAGTTTCCAGAGTATGTTGCAAGTAAAGGTGGAATGGTTGCTTATATGAAAAATGTAGCATTAAGAATTGCAGAGTATAAAGCAACAGCTAATAGTGTATCAGCAGGTGGGGTTATAACTCCACTAAACAAACATATAATAGAAAGCCCTAAATTGTGGAACGAGGTTTTAAACGAAACTCTATTAAATAAGTGGGCAACTGCTGAAGAAATAGCAGATTTTGTATATTTTCTTTCAGTAAATAATAAAAGTATGACTGGGCAAGATCTACTAATTGATAATGGAGAAGCTTTAAAATCAAATTTTGTTTGGTAAACTAATTGTTTTTAACTACAACACACATTGAACTATTAAATTCGGGTATCTTTTTAGATATCCATTTTTTTATTATCTTTAAATTATTACTTCTTAGTTCATTTTCAAATGTAGACCAATTTACAACCCTACAAGAAGTTGTAGCAACATTTATTGTAGAGCTATTATTTAATACTATTCTCTTTGTGTCATTAAATGCTTCCTCTATATTTGAAAAATACTCATCTACACCATTACCCATAATGCATATTAAAGCTTTTCCGTTTTCATTAAGATGTGTTTTTATAAAATTTAAATATTTATTTCTGTGTTCTTCGAGTACAAACATATGTAAAACAGCAATTGAATAAATAAAATCAAATTTTTCATTTAATTTATCTTCTAAGATATCAAATTGCTTAAATGATTTAGTAAACTTATTATTTGTAATCTCATTACACTTATTTATTACTGTTTGTGAGTAATCTATAGCTAATACGTTATAATTTTCTTTAAGTAAGTAAATTGCATCTCTACCTTCACCACAGCCTAAATCAAGTATTTTTGCTTTTTGGGAGATATTAAATTCTTTAATAATGTCCATAACCTCTGGAGTAAAAGAATTAGATGACCACATCATATTTTTTTCATATACTTGTTTATATCTTTTTTCATATGCTTTATAATAGTTATTTTTGTTCATTTTTCTACCTATCCTTATAAATATATCAATATTATATCATATTTTAGATTATTATTTAATTTTTTATATTTCATTAACTATTTTGTTTATTTTTATTTTTTTTAATGATATAATTATATCGAAAGGTGGTAGATATAATGAAAGACGAATTAAAAAATGTTCTATTAATGGGACTTGGAGCTATATCTTTAACAGGAGAGAAAGCAAATGAACTAAAAAAAGAATTACTAGAAAAAGGAGAGGCTCTGTATAAAGAGGGCAGTATTAAAAATGAAGAATTAAAAAGAGAAATAAAAGATAAAATAAAAGAGAATGTTACTGTTGAAGTTGCACCAACAAGTAAAGAAGATATTGCAGAACTAATTAAAAAAATGAGTGATGAAGATAAGAAAGAATTAGAAAAACTTTTAAAAACAGAAAAAGAGGATAAAAAAGAAGAGTAGATTATATATAAAAAAGGTTGATATTGATTATGAAGGAAAAAGAAAGACTAAAAGAGATTATATCAATACTAAAAGATAGTAATATTTTGTCTGGAATTACACCAGATAAGGTTTATGATGTGATTTCAAAATTAGGGCCTACATTTATTAAAATGGGGCAGATTATTTCTAACAGATACGATATCCTACCAAAAGAGTATTGTGATGTTTTAGCTAAGCTTAGATCTGATGTTAATCCAATGAGTTTTTTGGATGTAAAAGAAATTTTAGAAGAAGAGTATGGAAATATATATGACATATTCTTATCTATAGATCAAGATTGTTTAGGTTCTGCATCAATTGCTCAAGTACATAAAGCAAAACTAAAAAATGGTGAAGATGTAGTCATAAAAGTTCAAAGGAATAACATATATGAGACTATGTCTTTAGATGTTAAACTATTAAAAAAAGCAATAAATATATTGCATCTTAATAGCATAATTAGAGTAATAGATTTAGACGAAGTAATAGATGAGATGTTTGATTTGGCTAAAGAAGAAATGAACTTTGAAATAGAGGCAAATCATTTAGTAGAATTTAAGGAAAATAATAAAGATATAAATTATGTAGATGCCCCTTTTGTATATAAAAATTTAGTTACAAAGCGTACATTGGTAATGGAGTATATAGATGGTATAAAGTTAGATGAGATTGATAAGTTAAATGAAAGTGGTTACGATTTAAAAGAAATCGGATTAAAGCTTGCAAATAACTATATAAAACAGGCAGTAGATGATGGCTTTTATCATGCTGACCCTCATCCAGATAATATAGTTATAAGAGATGGAAAAATTGTTTTTCTAGATTTGGGTATGATGGGAAGGCTAAGTGGTAGAAATAGAACACTACTAAAAGATTGCATGAAAGCAATTGTTAAAAATGATGTTTATGAAGTTGAAAGAGTGTTACTTAATATGTCGACTTCATATGGAGAGATAAATCATACAAAACTTAGAGCAGATATACAAGTTATTATAGATAAAAGTGCAGATTTGAATTTAAAAGATATAGATATTCTTGATTTTATAAATAGTATGTTTACAATGCTTAAAGAAAACAACATAAAACTTAATAGGAATATTACAATGCTTGTAAGAGGTATTGGTGTAATTGAAGGGACACTTGGGCTTATTGCACCAGATATAAGTTTATTTATGGTGTTAACAAATAAAATAAAAGAAGAAAGTTTATCTGAAATCTTATCTAAAGATGCAATAATAAAAACTAGCAGAAATATTATTAATGCAGGGAATACATTGCCAAAAATACCAAATGAATTATTAAATTTAATATCTGATATAAATAAAGGTGAGACTAAATTTGATATAGAAATGAGTAATTCTGGAAAGCAAATAGACAAGCTTGAAGTAATGCTACATCAGCTTGTAATTGGTATACTTGATGCAGCTTTGTTGCTAGGAGCAAGTATGGTAACTAGTGTTACTTTAAGGAATATATATATTATAATTGCTGTAATACTAACTATATGGTTGGTATTTAGAATGATTATTGATAGAATACATAAAGGATTATAAAAAGGAGAGAAATCTCCTTTTTTAAATTTACAAGTTGAAATTATTTTTATTAAAATATATAATATATAGAAAATGGAGGATGACATGAGTAGAAAGAATATAATTTTAGCTGTCTTTGCAATTATATTATTTTTAATACTTGCTTTTTTTATAAAAGCTGATCAGTTATATGGATTTGAGTCATGGGTATATGCTGAAGCTACAGAGCATATGTCAGATTTTTTAACAGCAATACTTATATTTATAACTAATATAGGTGGACCAATAGGAGTAATGTGTGTATGTGCAATTATATATATTATTCCAAAACTTAGAAATAGAGTGGCAATACCAGTAAGTATTGCAGTTGTTAGCTCTTTAGTGTTAAATACAATTTTAAAAGCTATATTTGCAAGAGAAAGACCAAATATTTTAAGGCTTGTATCTGAAAACTATTATAGCTTTCCATCAGGACATGCAATGGTAAATATGGCTTTATATTCTATTTTAATGATGTATGCATATAATTTTGTAAAAAATAAAAAAATTAGATATACTATATATGTAGTACTGACATCATTAATTTTAATAATTGGATTTACAAGGATTTATCTTGGCGTTCATTATGCAGGAGATATTATTGGTGGATGGCTAATGGGATTTGCAGTATCTTTAATAGTGTATATGATAATGAAAAAAAGTACTATTACAAACTACAAAAATAAAAAAGAAGAAAAGCAGAACAATTTTTAGTTCTGTTTTTCTATTATAATATTATTGCATTAAGTGTATAATTATGATAAAATACATATTGTACGTTGGGCTATCGCCAAGTGGTAAGGCATCGGACTCTGACCCCGACATGCGCTGGTTCGAATCCAGCTAGCCCAGCCAAATCAAAAATCACTAGAGCTTATGAATAATTCAGAACTCTAGTGATTATTATTTTATAGTACTTTTATATAAAAATACGAATTTTTGTGTGAGATTTATATAAAATCTAAAACTTTTAGTATTATTTTAAGACAATTGAAATTATATATATATTATGATAAAATACGTATATATAAGTTAGGAGGTATATTATGAAAAATATACTAAAAATAGCAGATGAACTTAATATTCCAGAAGACTATATTGAGTGCTATGGGAAATATAAAGCAAAGATAAACGAAGATTTCTTTAATATTGTAACAGATAAAAAAAATGGGAAATTAATACTTATGACCTCTATTAATCCCACTCCTTTTGGAGAAGGAAAGACAACTCAGTCAATAGGTCTTACAATGGGACTTAATAAATTAGGGAAAAAAAGTATTGTTGTTTTAAGAGAACCTTCTTTAGGACCAGTTTTTGGTATAAAAGGTGGTGCAATCGGTGGAGGAAAAGCAACAGTTGAGCCACAAGAAGATATTAATCTTCATTTTACAGGCGATTTTCATGCAATTACGTCTGCAAATAATTTACTTTGTGCTGTAATTGATAATCATATATTTAATGGAAATAAATTAAATATTGATCAAAATAATATAGTTATAAAAAGAGCAATAGATATGAATGACAGATCTCTAAGAGATATCACTATAAATGGAAGTAAAGTATCATATAATACAGGATTTGAAATAACTGCAGCGTGTGAGATAATGGCAATTTGCTGTCTAGCAAATGACAAGGAAAATTTAAGAGAAATGCTAGGAAATATTCTAGTGGCATATGATATTAATGGAAGACCAGTGTATGCAAAGCAATTAGAAGTAGTTGGTGCTATGATGGCATTATTAAAAGATGTTTTAAAGCCTAATTTAGTTCAGACAGCAGAAGAGACTCCTTGTATTGTTCATCTTGGACCTTTTGCAAATATTGCCCATGGTTGTAACTCTGTAGTAGCAACAAAGCTTGGATTAAAGCTTGCAGATTACTGTATTGTTGAGGCTGGATTTGGCTCTGATTTGGGAGCAGAAAAATTTATGGATATAAAGTGTAGAAAAGCTAAATTAAGACCAGACTTAAGTATTATAGTTGCTACTGTAAAAGCATTAAAATATAATGGATATATGCCAATTGAAGATATAACTAAAAAGAATATGGATTACTTAAAAAAAGGAATTGTAAATCTTGGAAAGCATATAGAAAATATGAAAAAGTATAATATACCAGTTATGGTATGTATAAATAGATTCGATACAGATGATGATGAAGAGATAGAATATATAAGAGAATATGCTTCTAAATATGATGTACCAGTAGAAATATCTGAGGCTTTTTCAAAAGGCTCTGAAGGTAGCGTAGATTTTGCAGAAAAAGTAGTAGAAATACTTGGTATTAAAGAGGCAAATTATACGCCATTATATGATTTAAACTTAACAATAGAGCAAAAAATAGAGAAGATATGTAAAGAGATTTATGGAGCAAAAGAAGTTACATTTTTAGACAAAGCAAAAGATAATATAATAAAAGCAAATGAATTTGGATATAATAATTTACCAATTTGCATTGCTAAAACTCCATCTTCACTTACAGATGATGCAAAAATACTAGGTAGACCAGAGAACTTTAACATCACTATTAGAAATATTAAAATAAATGCAGGAGCTGGATTTATTGTAGCTTATGCAGGGAATATTATGACACTACCAGGTCTTGGAAAGTCATCAAAATATAAAGACTTTAGATAATAAAGTCTTTACTTTTTTTGCTTTTTATTATATCATATTATTAATTAATATAAGGAGAGGTAAAGTTATTATGCAAGTAAATATAATAATGCAAAAAGAAAATGAGAATACATTAGCCAGTGCTATTTCTAAATGTTTAGGAGAAAATGCTAAAAAGGCATATTTTTTTGTTGGAAATTTTAAAGAGAGTGGGTATAAAATAATTGAAGAAGATCTAATTGATATAAAGACAAAATTATTTTTTGTTGTTGGAATTGATAAAAAAACAACAACAAGAAGTATGCTTGAAAGCCTATTAGATTATACAGATGATGTATATTATTATTCAAATAATAACTTAAATGAATTTGTTTCAAATATATGCGTATTTGAGTATACAGATAGAGCATATATATATGTTAGTGGCTCTAATATATCAGAAAGCGGAATACAAACAGATTTATCTTTATATACAAAAATAACATATGACTTGAAAGATAGTTTAGATAAAAAAGAATATAAATCACAATTAAAAGAATTACAAAAAGTAGTTGATGAAGATGGCTTTAATAAGCTTGATAGTGATACTATAGAAAAGTTAGTTGAAGAAAAAGAGATTTTCTCAACTAGACAGTATAATCATAGTGTTATGAGTATATCTGAATTATTAGGGAAAAAGGGTAAGAAAGAAGAAGAAAAAGAAGATAAAGAAGAATCTAATGCAGAAGATGTATATAAAAACGATATTGAAATACCAAAGATAGACTTGTCTGATATGTCAGATGATATCTCTATAGATATTGAAATTCCTGAAGAAGAATCTCAAAGAGAGCCTAAAGATGAAATAGCAATTGAATATGATGAAGAAAAAATAACATTACCAAAAGATATTGAAACATATGAGGATACTGTTTCTAAAGATGAAAATGATATAGATAAAAATAATGAATTATATGATGAAAGTATGGCGGGTGAAGAGCTCGAACTTAATGGTGATGCTTTAGATATAAACGATATGTTATTTTCAAAAGCAGATGTTAAATTAAATCTTGAAACAACAAAATCTAAAAAGAAAAAATCTAAAAATACTATAGATGAAGAAGAAAATGTCGTAAAAGTAAAGAAAGTTAATTTAAATAATATAACAAACTTAATTTTTGAGGTATCTTCAAGAAATGCAAAAGAAGAAGATGTAATAAGAATACCAAATCATATAAGAACAATGATTCCAGAGTTCTTTGGGTTAGATGAGGCAGAGACTCAAGAAATAAATGGAACAGCATATAAAGTAAAGCATATTAGTCTAGAAGTTGTAAATGCTAAAACAGACGAAAAATATAAAGATGATGAGGCAATGATAACATATAAACCAAGACAGTCATACCTGACTTTTGTAAGTAGCGTCCTTAGTAATATAATGTATGATGAAGATGACATAGTAAGAATAATAAAACTATCAGATAATGAGTATCATATGGAGATAATAAGTAAGAAGATGAAAGAGTATAAAGTTTGGAGTAAACTATGTAATCAGACATTTAGAACTTCAACTAAAAAATTTGGTGTAATGTAAAAAAAAGAGAGTGCATAATTTGCACTCTCTTCTTGCAGAACATTTTTTTCTTCTCTTGATTTAAACCATAATTTTTTATTTATATATTTTATGCATTATTATATGTTAAATCGTTAATTAATTTTTTTTGCTCATTTATATTTTCATAGTTGATATTTTCTATTTTAAATAATTCCAGTATTTGATACATTCTCATATTAAATATACTTTTAATATTTATTTTAGCAAAAGTCTCTAAGTATTTCATATAGTCTACATTGTCTTGCAAAATAGTATTTTCGTTATAAATATATGAAATGTATTTATATACTTCTTTTGCTTCTTTTGTATCAATTTTTGATTTAGTGTTCTTTAACATTTTCATAAAAAGACTAAATTCTTTTTGTGATAACTTATGTCTTTTCCTCTTAATCTCTTTGTATGTTTTCTCAATTAAACTATCATCTTCTAATTCAAGTAGTTGATTTAATTGTTCGATTGAAAGCTCCATAATACTTAGACAGTCAATATAGTCTAATAAATTTGTAATTCTTTCTATATATGTTAAAGCCCCTAATTTGTCTTCACTTTGAGTATCATTGTATAAGAAAATAACATGTTGAAATAACCTTTTTACTTCTTTCTTGCTGTAATATTTTTTATCTTTTAAAATCATATTAAAAGCATTAAATAATTCATCAGATATTATTATTTGATCCAAATCATCATCAAGTAAATCAACTAGTTTTACATTAGTAAGTTTTTCTGTTTCATCTATACTTACATCCTTAAAACCTAATTTTTCTAGCTTTAATGATATTTTGTTATATCCTTCTAAATTATAATACTTTTCCTCACATTTTTCTTTTAATGAAGGGATTACCACTTCATTTTTTTTGTTTTTCATAAAACCTCCTTTTTAATCAAGTTCGGATAAAAAATATTTCTGCTCGCAGCTATTATATCACTCTGTTTATGTAAAGTCAACACAAAAACAAAAAATAATTTCTAATATCACCTTATTATATTATCAAATACAAGTTTTAGTATACATAATTCAAATTAAAATTAAAAATACTTCAAAAAAATGTAAAAAGTTGCAAAAAGTGATTAAATATAATAT
This sequence comes from uncultured Clostridia bacterium, assembly GCA_944386345.1. Lineage (GTDB taxonomy): Bacteria > Bacillota > Clostridia > TANB77 > CAG-465 > CAG-465. Next base: position 50,663 of record CALXAR010000002.1, on the reverse strand, counting down.
AATTTAGGAGATTAGAAGGGGATATATATGCAATTAAAAAAACTAGAAATACAAGGATTTAAATCATTTGCAGATAAAACAGAAATATTGTTTTTAGACGGAATTACAACTATTGTTGGTCCTAATGGTAGTGGAAAAAGTAATATATCTGATGCTATCAGATGGGTTATTGGGGAACAAAGTGCTAAAAATTTACGTGGCTCTAAGATGGAAGATGTAATTTTTTCAGGTACACAGGCAAGAAAAAAAGTTGGATTTGCTGAAGTTTCTATGTATTTAGATAACTCTGATGGAACTCTTCCAATAGACTATAATGAGGTTATAGTTACAAGAAGAATGTATAGAAGTGGTGAGAGTAATTATTTAATAAATGGAAATGAATGTAGATTAAAGGATATTCAGGCAATATTTATGGATACTGGACTTGGAAAAGACGGATATAGCATTATTTCTCAGGGAAAAATAGATGAGATATTATCAAATAAGTCTGAAGAGAGAAGACATATTTTTGAAGAAGCTGCAGGAATTGTTAAGTATAGAACAAGAAAAGACGAGGCTACAAGAAAACTAGAACATACAGATAATACATTACAAAGAGTAAGTGATGTTTTAGTTGAAATAGAAAATACAATTGGACCTCTAGAAGAAAAAGCAAATAAGGCAAGAAAATTTTTAAAATTAAGAGATGAATTAAAACTACTAGATGTTAAGATATTTATTAACAGTGTAGAGAACAATGCCTTAGATTTGAAAAAAATTGATGATATAATAGATACATTACAAAAAGATATAGAAAAACAGGAAAACTTATCTAAAGAAAATGAATTAAAAAAGACTGAGCTTAAAGATAAAATTCAACATATTACAAATAAGATTGAAGAGCTTAGAGAAAACTATTTTCAAATAGAAAATGAGAAAGAAAAAATTAATTCTAAGATATCTTTGTTAGATGCAAGTATTAATTCGGCAGTGGCAAACTCTGAAAGATTAAATCAAGAAATAATTGAGGATAATCAAAAGATAGAGCTTCTTAAAGAAGAAAAAGAGAAAAGAATGCAAAAAAGAGAAAATGTATTCTTAAATAAGAAAAAATTTGAGGAGGAATTAAATCAAAAAGAGCAAGAACTTAACTCTATAGTCTCTACTTTAGATGAGCAAGGAATGCAAATTGAAGAACTAAAAAGAGGTATTGAAGCAAATAATGATAAAAAATTTGACCTAAAAAGCGAAAACAGTAGTATTAGCGCAACTATTGAAGCAGAAGAAAAACAGTTAGAAGAGAAGAAGAAACAAAACGAAAAGAGTATATCTCAAAAAGATAATTTGAATTTTGAATTAAATGAAATTGGGCAAAATATTTCATTAAAAAATCAAAAGCTAATTGAAGTAAATAATATGACCTCTGATTTAGAAAAGAAAATTCAAGATGCTCAAAATACTATAGATGTACTTAATGATAGGAAAAATAATATTAATCAAAAGCTGATGACTGCAAAAGCAAAATGTAATTATTTACAAAATCTAGAAAATGAAAATGAAGGATATAGTAAATCAGTTAAAAGCATTTTAGATTATGCAAAGACAAATTCTAAGGTTCATGGAACTGTTGCAAGTCTAATTTCAACAGATGAAAAATATGAGTATGCCATTGAAGTTGCTCTTGGTGGATTTATACAAAATATAGTTGTTGAAGATGAGTTGATAGCTAAAAATCTAATAACATATTTAAATAGCAATTCTTTAGGAAGAGTAACTTTTTTACCATTAAGTAATTTAAGTAGTGTCTCAGATATAAATAATAAAGTACTAAAAAATGAAGGTGTAATAGGGATAGCATCAGAGCTTGTTTCATATGACAAAAAATATGAAAAAGCAATAAAACTTGCACTTGCAAATACTATTATTGTAGATAATATAGATAACGCTATAGTACTTTCTAAAAAAATAAAAAACTCTTTAAGAATTGTAACGATTTCTGGAGAGCTCTTATCTCAGAGTGGAAGTATAACTGGCGGAAAAAATTCACTAAGAGCTGGTGGAGTTATAGGAAGAAAAGAAAAGATATCTGAGCTAAAGAAGATTATAGAAAGTAAAGAGGAAGAATTTGAGAGTATAAAAGAACAAGCTACTCAGTTAGAAAAACAAAAGGATGAGATTAAAGCAGAACTTGATTCTGTGATACCTCAAAAAGAAGAACTAGTAGTAGATATTGCAACGTTAACACAAAGAAGAGAATATATAAACAAGGAAATTGAGAGAATAGATTCTCAAAAACAAGCATTTAATCAAAACTTAGAGCAAATCTCTTTGAGAATCGAAGAAATGAAAGAAAAAATAGAAGTTAACAATAAAGAAATATTTAATATAGATGTTAAGAATGCTAAAGATCAAGAGATAATAGATGAGTACACAAGATTTAACAAAGAAAAGCAAAAAGAAATAGATATATTAAATGAGGATGTTGTTAATTTAAAAGTATCTCTTTCTTCATTTGATGAAACTGTATCATCTATAGATGAAATGAAAGAAAAAATAGAAAATGATATATTAAATTTTGAACAGTCTATTAAAAAGAAAAAAGAAGAAATTGAAAATATTCGCTTGCAAAATGAAAAAAGTAAGGAAGAGATAATAAAACTTCAAGAAACAATCGAAAACAGCTCTAAAATGAAAGAAGACTATCAAGCAAATAGTAATGCACTAAAAGAAGAAAAATCTCAATATGAGCAAAATATGGAACATATCGATGCTGATATAATAAGTACGTTAAATACTTTAAATAGTGTTAAAGAAGAAAAAAGCAAAGTAGAATCAAAAAGAATAAAATATGAAATGGAGCTTACTAATTTAAAAAATAAAATGTGGGATGAGTATGAATTGACAATATCTAGCTCAAAAGCATTAATCTCAAATGAAGAAGAAATAAATATAAAGCAAGTTGAAAAGGATGCAAATAGCCTAAGAAAAGAGATAAAAGAATTAGGTGAAGTTAATATTGGTTCTATTGAAGATTATCAAAAGACAAAAGAAAGATATGACTTTATATTTAATCAAAAAGAGGATTTAGTAGAGACAAAGAAGAAATTAGAAAATCTAATATCAAATATGGTTAGTATAATGAAACAGCAATTTACTAAAAACTTTAGAGTTATAACAGAAAATTTCAATAATACTTTTAAAGAGCTTTTTGGTGGAGGTAAGGCAGAGCTTAAGCTATCAGATGAAAATGATGTTCTAAATAGCGGAATTGAAATTGAAGTTCAACCGCCAGGAAAAAAATTACAAAGCATGTCGTTGCTATCTGGTGGAGAAAGGGCACTTACTGCTACAGCACTTTTATTTGCTATATTACAAATAAAATCTCCACCATTTTGTATACTAGATGAGATAGAAGCAGCTCTTGATGATGTAAATGTACATAGATTTGCTGAGTATATTAAAGAATACTCAAAAAAGAATCAGTTCATTGTAATTACACATAGAAAAGGAACTATGGAGGTAGCATCATCAGTTTATGGTATAACAATGCAGGAGTATGGAATATCAAAGGTTGTATCAATGAAATTAAAATAAGAAAAGACTTCATTTGAAGTCTTTTTTTCTTGACACTTAAAAAATGCTTTTATATAATTAAGTTGGTGATATAAAAGATGAGGGCAATTTTACATTGTGATTTAAATAACTTTTTTGCATCAGTTGAAATGCTAAGCAAGCCAGAGTTAAGAAATGTTCCGATGGCTGTATCTGGTGATCCAAATAAAAGACATGGAATTATACTTGCTAAAAATCAAATTGCAAGAAAATATGGAATATATACACCAGAGACAGTGTATTCAGCTTTAAAAAAATGTCCAAATTTAGTCTTAGTTAAGCCACATTATGAAGAATATGTAAAATATTCAAAACTTGTAAATGAAATATATAAAAAGTATACGGATAGAGTAGAAAAATTTAGTATAGATGAATCTTTTTTAGATGTAACAGAAAGTACTGCGATTTTTGGTACACCATATGAGATTGCATATAAAATTAAGGAAGAAATTAAATCAAAATATAACTTAACAATTTCTGTAGGAGTATCTTTTAATAAGACTTTTGCAAAACTTGGAAGTGATTTAAAAAAGCCTGATGCTATAACAGTTATAAGTTTTGATAATTATAAGGAAAAAATATATAAGTTACCAGTTAATATGCTTCTTTATGTTGGAAAAAACACAACAGCAAAATTAAATAAGCTAGGAATAAAAACAATTGAAGATTTAGCATTAAGTAATAAATATAGAATTATTAAACATTTGGGAAAGTTAGGAGAACAAATATATAATCATGCAAATGGAATAGATAATGACCCAGTTAAATTTTATTATGAAAAAGAAGAGAGAAAAAGTATTAGCAAAGGGATTACTTTTGAATCAGATATAAATGATATTAGAGTGTTAGAAAAAGAATTTATTAAGCTTTCTAGTGATGTTTCTTTTTTGCTTAGAAAAAGTAATATGAGAACAAGTGTTGTATCTATAGTATATAAAGATGCTATGTTTGTATCTTCTTCAAGACAAAGAAAAATATCTTTTACAAACTCTTTTGATGAGATCTGTAAAAATGTTATAGAGCTTGTAAGAGAAAATTATAAAAATGGTGTGCCAATAAGATATATTTGTGTTGGACTGACAGGATTAAAATCTAATAGTGAAGATGAGCAATTAAACATTTTTAATATAGTAGAAAAAGATAGAAATATTGAAAAGTATAATAAAAATAAAGAGAAAGCGACACAAGTAATGGATAGACTAAAAGATATATATGGAGACAAAATAGACTATGCTAGTACAATAAACTTAAAAAAATAAAAGCCTCAATATGAGGCTTTTTTAGTTTTCTTTTTTATTTGTTGTTTCTTCCATCATAAGTAAGTAGTTCCACTTAGCATCAACATCAGCTTGAAGTTCATCTATCATCCATTCATTACCAGGTTTTAACATATGTCTAAATCTCTTTTGAGTTTTAATAAATTCTATGACTGGAAGTTTTTTTGCTGGCTTAAAGTTTATCTTGTAAACACCGTTTTCAACTTCATATAATGGCCAAAAGCAAGTCATTACTGCAAGTCTTTCTATTTCTGCTAAATCATCTGAAGGATATCCCCATCCTCTAGGACATGGAGAAAAGGCTGCAATGAATGTTGGACCTTCTGTATAAATTGCTTTTTCTGCTTTAGTATATATATCGCTTAAGTTTCCAAATAAAGCAGTTTGTGCTACGTATGGAATATTGTGTTTAACCATAATTTCTGTCAAATCTTTTCTTTTTTGTCTTTTACCTGGTGAAACTTTACCTGCTGGTGAAGTTGTAGTATCAGCAAAATGTGGAGTGGAAGACGAACGTTGTGTACCAGTATTCATATATGCTCCATTATCATAGCACACATAAGTAATGTCATGTCCTCTTTCCATAGCACCTGATAGTGATTGAAGTCCAATATCAAGAGTACCACCGTCACCACCAATTGCAATAAATTTTGTAGATTTTTTTACTTTACCAGCTTTCTTTAAAACATTATATGTTTTTTCAGCTCCAGATAATGTGGCTGATGCGCATTCAAATGCAGTATGTATAAAAGATACATTTTTCCACGAAGTATATGGATAAATGCAACTTGAAACCTCAAGACATCCTGTAGCACATGATATAACAGCTTTGTCTTCTGGTTTTAGAGCTCTTAGTATATTCCTTATTGCTGGAGGAGCACCACATCCAGCACACATTCTATGTCCAGAAGTAAATCTAGATTCTTTTTCTACAACATCTTTTAAATTATATGCCATTTGTAATACCTCCTAATTATCATATCCTAAATAGTATGTTGTCTTTTCAACAGTACCATTTTTAGCAATTTCATTTAATTTTTTAAATACTGAAGTTATATCTTCAACTTTTACGTCAACACCACCAAGTCCATAAATATAATCTACAGTTGGAACATTAAGACCTTTAGAATACATTGCAGAAGTAATTTCTGTAAATAATGGAGCAGCATAGCCATTAACACTATCACATTTATCCATTATAGCTAAAGCTTTTAAATTCTTTAGTTCTTCAGGAAGCTCATTATATGGTAGAGGTCTAAATACTCTAGGCTTAATAAGACCTGCTTTTACACCTGATTTTCTTAGTAAATCAACTGCATCCTTAGCAGTTCCCGCTGTAGAATTTAGAACAACTATACCAAGCTCGGCATCTTCAATTCCATATTTTTCATATAAGTCATATTTTCTTCCTGTTAGTTTATAGAATTCATCTGACACTTCTTTTATAATATCTTTTGCTCCACGCATAGCATCAGCTAATTGTTTTCTATGCTCAAAATAATATTTTTGTAAATCCATAGGTCCCATAGATATATTTCTTTCATCATCTAATAGATATTGTGTTGGTTTTCTTTCTCCAACAAATTTTTGTACATCTTCAGTTTCAATTAACATTATATTCTCAACTGAGTGAGAAGTTATAAAACCATCATAGCATACCATAACAGGTAAATTTGCTTTTTCTGCAATTTTTACTGCCATAATTACATTATCATATGCTTCTTGATTATTTTCACAGTATAGTTGAATAAATCCTGCATCTCTTACTCCCATTGAATCAGAGTGATCGTTATGAATATTTAATGGAGCAGACAATGCTCTATTACCGCAAACTAATGTTATTGGTAACCTCATACCTGCAGCTACATAAAGCATCTCAAACATATATGCAAGACCTTGAGATGATGTAGCGCTCATAACTCTACCACCAGCAGCTGATGCACCAATACAAGCACTCATTGCACTATGTTCACTTTCTACAGCAATAAATTCAGTTGTTACATCTCCATTTGCAACAAAATTTGAAAAATATTGTGGAACTTCTGTAGAAGGTGTAATAGGGTATGCTGCAACAGTATCTGGATTTATTTGTTTCATAGCTGTAGCAACAGCTTCATTACCACTTAATCTTTCTCTAATAGCCATAATTTCCTCCTTATTCTTTAGATTTCATTTCTATTGCTTTGAAAGGACATACTTTTGCACACACTCCACATCCTTTGCAATAGTCTAAATCTATTCCTTCTAATATACCATCTTTATGTCTTATACAATCTTCAGGGCAATATCCAACACAAAACATACAGTTTTTGCATTTTTCTTTTAAGTGTACAGGATATCTATTTTTCCAAGATCCAGTTTTAAATTCTACTGAATTGCCATCTTTTAAGATATTTCCTCCAAATCCAATTTCTCCCATTATTCATTACCTCCTGAAACTTCGTCATAAGCTCTTTCAACAGCCTTCATATTTGGTTCTATTACTTCAGGTTTTCTTGCAAACTTATGCTTGAAAGATTCCTTCATATCATTTAGTAATTCTTCTTTTGTCATAATTCCTGTTATTTTTACAATAGCTGAAAGCATAGCAGTATTAGGAAAATTAGCTTTTATACACTCCATACTTATTTTAGTAGCATCAATTGTATAAATTTTTCCTTTATATCCATTTAAGTATTGTATTAATTGTTCAGGTCTTTTGTTTGTATTTATTAAAATAGCTCCATCTGGTTTAAGTCCATTAGTTACATCTACAGTTTCTAAAAGAGTATCATCTACTACCACTACATAGTCAGGATAATAAATATTTGAATGTACTCTAATAGGTGTATCACTAATTCTGTTGTACGCAGTTATTGGTGCACCCATTCTTTCTGGACCATATTCAGGAAATCCCTGTATATATTTTCCAGTATTAAATGCCGCATCAGCTAGAAGTAAAGATGCAGTTTTGGCACCTTGACCGCCACGTCCATGCCATCTAATTTCAATCATAAAAAAGCCTCCTTTATTCTTAATATATTTATTATATTAATACATTTTAAGTATATACTTAAAATTTTTAAAAGTCAAGGAATTGTAAGGAGTAGAAGAGATTTAATAAATAAAAAATTAACTGCCAAAAAAATAAATTTTGGCAGTTATAAACTAAAGTAACTTTAAGCTATTTTTGTTATTGTAATACTTGAGTTTGTATAAGAAATATTAGCATTTGAATTAATAAGTCTTAATACTTGATTTGCAGTAGCAGTAATAATTGCACTTCCAGAAAGTGGAACAGAAGTACTTGCAGCAGAGATTGTAGCTGTAGCAGTAGATCCACCAACAGTAGCACCATCTAAAGTTAGAGAAGTTGTAGCTGTTTCTGGATATGAAGCAGTACCACTTCCAGCTGCAGTTGTACTATAAGTTACAAGATAAGTTCCTGGTTCTGTAAGTGTAAAATCACCTGTACTTGGTGTATGAGTAATACCAGTACCAATTGTATTTTGGTTAGTATCAAAAGTTAAAGCAGCACTTGCACCAGGTTCTTGAGCTGGATCGTTTGTTGCATTTAGTGCTTCTGTAACTGTTGTAGCACCAGTAGGTCCTGTAGGTCCAGTAGCTCCTTGGGTTCCAGCAGTACCTTGAGCTCCAGTAGCACCTTGTGGAATAGTGAAATTTAGTACTACATTATCTGCTGTACCAGCATTTGTAACACTAGCTTGAGTACCAGGATTACCAGTACTTGTAGTACCAACAGTAACAGTAGTAGATGCACCAGTAGGTCCAGTAGCTCCAGTTGCGCCAGTCGCACCTGTAGCACCTACAGTACCTTGAGCACCAGTGGCTCCTTGTGGAATAGTAAAGTTTAATATTGCATTATCTGGAGTACCTACATTAGTAACAGAGGCCTGACTACCAGGAGTACCAGTAGTTGTAGTACCAATAGTAACACTAGTAGATGCACCAGTAGGCCCTGTAGGTCCAGTAGCTCCAGTCGCACCAGTAGGACCAGTAGGTCCTGTTACTCCGGTAGCACCAGTGGTTCCTTGTGGGATAGTAAAGTTTAATAACAAATTATCTGGAGTACCTACATTAGTAACAGAAGCCTGACTACCAGGAGTACCAGTAGTTGTAGTACCAACAGCTACAGTAGTAGATGTACCAGCAGGTCCAGTAGCTCCAGTAGCTCCAGTTGCACCAGTAGCGCCTGTTACACCAGTAGCTCCGGTACCAGCAGGCCCTGTCGCACCAGTTACTCCAGTAGGTCCTGTAGCACCAGTAGCTCCTTGAGGTCCTTGTGGCCCTGCAGGTCCTTGAGGTCCAGCTGGTCCTTGTGCTCCTTGAGGTCCTTGTGGTCCTGTTACACCAGTTGCACCTTGACGTCCTTGTATTCCTTGGAAACCTTGAGGCCCTTGAGGTCCAGTAGGTCCAGTTGGTCCTGGAATACAACAAGGTGTAACGGTTGGTTTACATCCGTTACAATTATTGCAACAAGATGAACAATTTGAATTTGAAATCATATAAAATCCTCCTTTTATGAGCAATTAGCTCTATAATAATGTATGTTTTTTATATAAAAATGTGATTAAATTAAAAAAGATGTTTAGGTATATACCCAAACATCTTTCTTGCTTTAAGAAGTAATTCCTAATCCACCACTTGCGTATCCTATAATACTATTTTGGAATCTATCTCCAACAGATTTTGCTGCAAATACAAGAAGTAGTCTTGTTTCAGCTGCTATAGGAATATTTAAGTTATTAATTGTAGCTTTTGCTATAGTGCCAATAGGAACATTACCACTTAAAGTTGGTGTTAGAGTAACTAAAGTTCCTGGGACTTCGTCAAAAGTATTATTTGGCGTTGTAGAACTATAAAGTCTAGCACTAATTGTAACATTTGTGTTTGTTAAATCAGTTGGTATAGTTGTAGAAAAATATGCAGTTAAACTATCAATTACTCCATCACGTGGCATTGAGAATGAATGGTTATTAATTAATGCCATATTAATACTAGGTTGTAATGCTGTAGTTCCTGCAAAAGATCCACCAAATCCAATGAAACTTGGAACACCATCTGTATTTTCATTATTTGTAGTTAAAGTAATAGGTTCTCCTGAAGAAAAAGGTATTATTGCATTAGCAATAGCATCAGCACCAGTAGCACCAGTAGCACCAGTTGCTCCAGTTATACCAATACCAGTAGCACCAGTAGCACCAGTAGCTCCAGTTACACCAGTGGCACCTGTAATACCAGTAGCTCCAGTACCAGCGGGTCCAGTAGCTCCAGTTGCTCCAGTAGGACCTGTAGGTCCAGTGGCACCAGTTGCTCCAGTAGGGCCTGTAGGTCCTGTAGCTCCTGTATTTCCTCTGTCACCTTGGATTCCTTGAGGACCTTGTATACCAGTAGCTCCCATTACACCCTGTACGCCTTGAGGCCCTTGAGGCCCAGTTGGTCCTTGTAATCCAGGAACACCTTGAGGTCCTGTAGCTCCTTGAGGACCAGGAACTCCTTGTAATCCTTGAATTCCTTGAGGACCTGTTGGCCCTGTAGGACCAGTTACGCATTTTTTACAGAAAATAATGTCTGGCTTGCAGTTACATCTTTCCTTTTGGCTGTCGCAATCAAAATTATTCATAAAATAAATCTCCTTCTAGAGCTAGTAGCTCTATAATAATATATGATTATTGGACAAGGTTTGTTAAAGCTTTTTCAAAATATTTTTTATTATTTATATATTCTTTACTTTCAGGCTTAAATTTACCTGCAAGTTCATTATATTCATATGCTTTTTTTAAATCACCAAGTCTGTCATAGCAAACACATAAATTTATATATGGAATAAAGTTATAGTAATCTAATAATACAAAAGCTCCACTTTTAAGATTTGGAGTGATTTGTGTTGATAATTTAAGCCAGTAAATAGCTAGATTATATTTACTTTTACTTAGAAAATATAATCCTATAGTAGTACATATTTCAGCTCTTGGAGTATCAAACTCAAAAGATTTAAATAGTGAGGGAAGATACATGTCTTCTTTGTTAATTTGTAAGTAGCAATTAGCTAAATCAAGACATGCATTTATTTTGTTTTCTATCCATGCGCCATCTTCTTTTATAAATAAAGTTAAATTATTTATGGCTTTTTCATATTCTTTATTATACATTAATTCTCTTGCATAATAGTATTGTTGTCTATAATCTAGTTTTATATTTTTAGATAGCATATCCTCAAATATATCTAAGTTTCTTCTACTGTATGCTTCTTTTTCTTTTTTATGAGTAATACATATGTCACTATAAAATATGTTACCGACAGGTTCAATTACTTCATGTATTGGACTTTTCCATATATAATTTCTTTTTGTTTTTAAAAGTCTTTCTCTATAATATGAAAAATTTACATTTCCATTTTCGTCAAAACCAACATTATATTTCATCATAACAATATCAGTATTAGGATTTAATTCCTCTTTTAATTTTAAAAATTTTTCTCTATCTTCTTCTAATATAACATCATCTGCGTCAAGCCATAGTGTATAATCCATAGTAGCTTTAGAAAAAGAGTAATTTCTTGCTTTAGAGAAATCATTTACCCATTTAAAGTCATAGATTTTATTTGTAAATTTTTTGGCTATATCTTTTGTTTTATCTGTAGAGCCCGTATCTACAATTATTATTTCGTCTGCAATACCTTCTACAGATGTTAGACATCTATTTAGGACTTGTTCTTCATCTTTAACAATCATACATAAACTTATTTTTATCATAATAATCCTCCTTTTAGAGTATATGACAAAAATAGTTATATAGTTAACAAACTATAAATTTGAAAAAGATAAAAAAGTATATATAATCTTTTAATATGAAGATTAATTTTAAAAATCTAATAATAATAATGTTTATATTGTTAATTATACGAACAATATATGTAATTTATTTATATAATTTTAAGTATGATATATGGGAAAATAAAGTAATTAGTGTGGATATAATAGGAGTAGAGAAAGTCTCAGATAATGGTATATCATATAACGTAAGACATAATGGTGATAAATTCTTATTATATATAAAAGATAAAAAAATATATAGCTATGGAGATAGAATAAAAATACTATGTAGTAATTATGAAAATAAGGTATATAATAATCCCTATGAATTTAATTATAGTAAATATTTGAATTCTAATGGGTTTATCTCAAGAATTTATTGTATAAAAGTATTAGATAAAGAAAGTTCTAGCAAAAAATGTGTAGACGTTATATATAATTTAAGAGAAAAAATTTCATTAAAGATAGAAGATAAGATTAAAGGCAAATATGCAAATATCTTAAAGAGTTTAATTTATGGGGATGATACTTACTTAGATGAAGATATAAAAGAAAAGTTTACTAATAGTGGACTAGGTCATATACTATGTGTGTCTGGAAGTCATATAGTATATTTGCTTTTTTCTTTTGAAAATATAACTGGAAGTAAGAAAAATAGTATTATAAGTTGTATACTATTAATATACTTTTATGTTATATCACTTTTTAATATATCGTTATTAAGAGCTATTTTTATGTATTTTTTAAAATTAGTGTATAAAAATAGTAGCTTTATTAAAAGATGGATAAGTACTGCCATTTTTATACTCATAATTAATCCATATTATATTTTTAATGTTGGAGTAATATTTTCCTTTTTATCAGTACTTAGTATGTACTTTTTTCAATCTCAAGTAGAGTCTAAGATTTACATAGCATTAAAGGCTAAAAAAAGAAAATTATATAGAGTAATTATTGAGAATATCTCAATGACGATTAGTTCGCAAATATTAATTATACCATTTCAAATATACTATTTTAATAAATTGCCACTAATAAGTATTATATCTAATATATTTATATATTTTACTCTTAGTATTTTAATGATATTTGGTTTTTATCTATTTATATTAATATTTATTCCACTTATTTCTGATATTTTAATTATAATTTGTAAATACTTATTATATGTTTTTATCTTTCAAATAGAGATACTAGATAAATTTAGCTTTTTTAATATAGCATTTCCTAAATTATCTTTACCTATTTTTATTATATATTTTACCTTAATTTTAATATATCTATATGGAAAAAAAGTTATTTTAATTTCTTGGAAAAATAGACACGTATTAAAAAAAGGAATAAGATATATCAAATTTTTTTGTATTATATATATTGTTATATGGTATATAGTAATTACGTACTTTCAAAGGTATATAATATTTTTTAATGTTGGGCAGGGCAATATGGCACTAATTCATAGTGGAACAAAAAATGTGATTATTGACATTGGCTCTACTAATAAAAATACTGCTGGATACATAATGTATAATTTTTTAAAAGCTAAAAATATAACAAAAATAGATTTAATATTATTAACTCATATGCATGATGATCATATAAATGGAATAGAATATTTAACCAAAAACAATATAAATATACAAAGAATAGGATTCTCCAAAACACCTACTAAAACTACTGAATTTAATAATTTATCATATCTAATAAAAAAAGATAATATAGCTAAGTTAGATTTAAATTACTTGGATAAAATAGAAGTAGGAGATATAAAAATAGAAGTTTTAAATTCATATAGTGATTTTAAGATAGAAGATAATGATATTGAAAATGCAAATTCTACAATTTATTTAATATACTTTAAAAATAAAAAAATATTGTTTATGGGAGATTCAACTAAAAAAACAGAACAGAGTGTATTAAAAAATGTTAATAGCAATAAATTGCAGAATATAGATATATTACAAGTGTCTCATCATGGCTCAAAGACTTCTAGTTATGAGAGCTTTTTATCTAAAATAAGCAATAATACTTCTGCAATTATTTCAGCAGATAAATCAGTATATGGTCATCCTAATGATATTGTTGTAGAGCTACTAAAAAAATATAAATTTAATATTTATCTTACAGAAAAAAATGGAGCAATTGTGTTTTAAAATGTATATTATATATAAATGTGTAAAACATATTTATATAGGTGATATTATGATAGATGTTAAAGAAAAATTATTATATTGTTTAGCACTGGTTGTACTGCTATTTATTGGAATTGGATTTGGATATATTAAAACAGCATCATTTGGAAGTATAGATATAGACAATACAAGCGTAGTTGACTTTGCTAAAAATTATGAATTAGTTACTAATAATGAGCTAGTAATAACAGCTTCTACTAAGACTTATGATATTACTGTTGTTTATGAGGATAATTATAGTGTTTGTAATGAGAGCATAGTAAGTAGTAAAGTGGTGTACGGGACTACAATGGATAAGGTAAAATCAGATGAAAAGAAGTATCAAGAAGAAAAAGGGCTTATGTATAGTATAAAATCGGAAACAGAAGATAAAATTGTTTATACAAGAACTTTAAATGAGAATTGTCCAAATCATTTTAAAGTTATACTTGAAAATAGCAATATTAATGTATATTCTGTTCAAGGAGAAAATAAAAGTACTTTAATTATGAGTATACAAGGTGTAAATGTAAATAATTTAAGAGATGAATTAAAAGAAATGGTAGAAAAAGGAACATATATTAATTCTAAAGATGAACTAAATAGATTTATTGAAGATTTAGAGAGTTAATATTGAAAATTATTCTGGGTTATGTTAATCTAAAATTAGGAGGGGTTGTATGAAAGAAAATAACCTAGAGAAAGTTGAAGATAAAAAAGAAAAAGTAATTAAAAAAGATAATAATAAACATAAAAATATAGAAACAAAAGTAGTACTTCAAAGAAGAAAACCAAGTGTTTTTTTATCTATACTATTAATATTAATTGGAGCTTTAATTTCTGCAATAATATTTTTGGTATTTTTTGGTGATAAGATTATATCAGAAGAGGAGCAAGTTCAAACTCAAGAAGAAAAATCAGAAGAGAATATAGAAGAACCAAAAGAAATAGTAAAAGAAGTCAGAAAACTTAATTTAAATGAAGATGGAGATTTTATAACACTATTATATAGTAAACTTACTAAATTTAATAACTTATTACCTTTAGTATATAACTCTGAGGTGACAACATTTGAATCTTTATCTGATAACAGCAAGTTATTATTTGCTTTAGAGAGTTCTAATTCATCTACACTTAGCTTAAGTCAAATTTCATCTAAGCTTGATAATAAAATGAATTTTCCAGGTAACGAAATGAATTCATATTCGGCAAAAAAAATTACAATAGAAGAAGCGTCTAGAGCATATAAGAGTATTTATGGTCAAGATAAAGAAATTCCTCTTATAGATGCAGATAATGGCATAGGATATGTCTATGAATATGTTCCAGAAGATAGTTGTTATTATGGTCATCTATACATAGGTGGTGGCGGAACTAGTTTTTCATATAAAACTAGTATAACTAGCTGTAAAGCAAATGAAGATGCAACAGAGGTATATATTTACGAAGATTTTATAGCAATGAATCAAACAAAAACTAGTTCTGAGGGAAATTTATGGACACTATATTCAGATTCAGCGCAAAATAGTATAATAAAAGATGATATTCTTGAGACAAATTCAAATGGAAATTCTTTATTTGAAAATATGAATAAAGAGGAATTTTTAAGTAAGTATCTAGAATCAGATGGAGTAAACTATAAGCATACATACAAACTAGATGATGCTGGAAATTATTATTGGTATAGTACTGAAGTTAATCAATAAAAAGGGAAACAAAATGTTTCCCTTTAACTTATTTAATAACTATTGTATCTTTTTTCTTATCAACATCTAGCTTATATAATTGATTTTCTTTTATTTCATTTTTTATAAATCCTACAGCAAGAATATCTTCAATATATGTTTGAACAGCACGTCTTAGAGGTCTTGCGCCAAATTTATCACTATGTCCTTTCTTAGCAATAAATTTAACAACTTCTGGTGTGTATTCAAATAGTATATTTCTTGTTTTAGTTTCAGATTGTAGTTCTTTTATCATAAGTTCAGATATTTTTAAGATTGTGTTATCATCTAATTTGTTAAATGTAATAATATCATCAATCCTATTTAAAAATTCTGGACTAAAGAATTCTTTTAACGCTTCTGCTGTTTTATTTTCAAGCATTTCATTTTCCATATGATTAGTTGCAAATCCATATCCATCAGATTTAAAGTTTGTTCCAAGATTTGATGTTAAAATAATTATGGTATGCTTAAATGAAACACTTCGTCCTTGAGAATCTGTTAATATACCTTCGTCAAGGATTTGAAGCAATATGTTGTATACACTTGGATGAGCTTTTTCAATCTCATCAAATAATACTATACTATATGGATTTCTACGTATTTTTTCTGTTAATTGACCAGCCTCGTCATATCCTACATATCCTGGAGGAGAGCCAATTAATTTTGATGTTGAGTTAGACTCCATATACTCAGACATATCTAGTTTTATTACAGCATCTTCATTATCAAATAACTCATAAGCTAACGCTTTTACAAGAGCTGTTTTACCAACACCTGTTGGACCAACAAATATAAATGAAGGTGGTCTTTTACTAGAAGTAATATTAGCTCTCTTTCTTAAAATAGCGTTAGATAGCTTATTTATTGCATAATCTTGACCTATTATTTTCTTAGATAAGTTATCCTTTAATGAAAGTAGTTTTTCAGTATCTGATGTCTTTATTCTCATTACTGGAATTTTTGTCCATAGCTCTACAACTTGAGCAATATTATCATAAGTAACTTCTTGTGGCTTAGAATTTGCAATAAGCTCATCTAAAGTAGTTTTTAATTTGCATTTTATTTCTTTGTTTTTAGCAGCTCGCTCATATACAGAATTATCAGTATTACCTGGATTTTCTTGAATATCAGCCACTTTTGCAAGTTCTTCTTGAATTTCTTGTTCTTGTGCTATAGCCTCATCTAGTTCTTTTTGTACTTTTTCTATCTTTGCAAGATTTAAATCTTCAAGGTTTACTCGAGCACAAGCTTCGTCTAAAAGATCAATTGCTTTATCTGGTAAAAATCTGTCATGAATATATTTGCTAGAAAGATTTACTGCATAACGTAGAGTATCATCAGGAATCTTTACCTTGTGGAAATCTTCATAGTATCCTTTAATTCCTTTTAAAATTTTAAAGCAATCTTCTTCGCTTGGTTCGTCAATCATTACAGGCTGAAATCTTCTTTCTAAAGCACTATCCTTTTCAATATACTGTCTATATTCTTTTAGAGTAGTTGCACCAATTAGTTGAACAGAGCCGTTGGCAAGAGCTGGTTTTAGCATATTAGCTGCGTTCATTGAATTATCATGCTCAAGTCCTCCAACTATATTGTGTACTTCGTCTATAGCAAGAATAACATTTCCAAGAGATTTACATTCGTCAATTAGTCCTTTTACTCTTGATTCAAACTGTCCTCTAAATTGAGTCCCTGCGACTAGTGAAGTCATGTCAATTAGATAAACTTCTTTATTTACAAGTTTTCCTGGAACTTCACCAGATACTATTTTCATAGCTAAAGCATTTATTACTGCTGTTTTACCAACACCAGGTTCACCAATTAAAGCTGGATTATTTTTAGAACGTCTATTAAGAATTTGAATCATTCGTTGAAGTTCTACTTCTCTTCCAATAACTTTGTCTAATTTTCCAAGCCTTGCTTTTTCTGTTAAGTTCTCGCCAAAGGTATCTAAGTATTTTGTCTTTTTAGATTTCTTTTTTTTGTTGTTTTTATCATCAGAATCATCTTTTTTGCTATTTTTAGAAAACGGTAAAATATTTCCTAATATATTTCCAAAACTATTAGGCTTGCTATTATCGTCATCATCATCAAGTCCTTGAAGCTCATCTATACCATCAAGGGAGCCCATCATGCTATCAAATTGAGAAGACATTGCTTCAATATCTTCTTCGTTCATGTTAGACATTTCTTTCATAATATTAGCTAATGGATCTATACCTTGTTTTTTAGCACAATTAATACATAATCCTGTAGTTTCTCCAGTAGGCTTACCATCTTTATCAAGTTTATTAATAAAGACAACAGCTAGATTTTTTTTGCATACAGAACATAGCATATTATTTATCATCTCCTATATATATTATTTATACTTAAACAATATAGAAAATTATAACATAAAGGCCATATAAAAACAAGGAAAATACTAAATTTAAATATATAAAACCTGTATTAGTTTCATATTTTTAATTAAAACTTAACCCTTTTATATCTATGTACTTCTATATTATTTATAAAATACTTTAAAAAAAAGAATCTTTTTGATATAATCTAGAATAAGTTAAGTGATAGGAGAGAAGATATGGAAGATTTAAATAATGTAATTGAAGCAATATTATTTGCACTAGGTAGAGAGATTTCTACAGAAGAAATTGCAAACACACTTGGTATTGAAGAAAAATACATTAAAGACTCATTAGAAAAGATAAGAGAAAAATATAATGAAAATAGTGGCATAAAACTAATAGAAGTAAATGGAATGATACAGCTAGTTACAAATAATAAATATTATGAGCAAGTAAGTAAATTTGTTGAGAACACTAAAAGACAAAATTTATCTATATCAGCAAAGGAAACACTAGCAATAATTGCATACAATCCTAAGATAACTAAGACAGAAATTGAAGCTATAAGAGGTGTTAATAGTGATTTTGCAGTTAGCAGATTACTTGAATGTGGACTTGTTGAAGAAGTGGCAAGGCTAAATTTACCTGGAAGACCAGCTGCATATAGCGTTACTAATGAATTTTTACGTTCTTGTGGGATAAATAAAATAGAGGATTTACCAGATTATGAGAATATAAAAATAAAAGACGAGCAGATGCTAATAAAAGATTATGAGAACTTAAGTGAAGAGGAGTAATATGATTAATTGTATTTTAGGAAAATCTAAAACAGGAAAAACAAGTCATATATATAATATGATAGAGGAAGACTTAAATCATGATTTTAAAGTTATTCTTTTTGTTCCTTCTCAGTCTAGAGCAAAAGCAGAAGAAGAATACTTAAAATTATTAAATAAAAGAGGAGTTATAGGGGTAAATATTACAACAATTGCAGAATTTGTTGAGTCTGAGCTAAAACTTCAAAATTTGCATATTGATGAGAAATATATTACAAAACTTGATAGAAAAATAATTTTAACTCAAGTAATTAAGGAAAATCCAGAGCTTTTTAATATATATAGCAAAGTAAAAAATTATCCTGGCTTTTTAGATGTATTAGATATTTATATGGATTTATTTAGAAAAAGTGAGATTAATCCTAAAGAAATTGCTAGCTTAGAAATTAAAGATAAAAGGACAAATTCAAAATTTAAAGAGATTTTAGCCATATATGAAAAGTTTTTAGAGAAAATAAAGAAAGATTATATAGATATTGTAGAAGAAATGGAGCTTTTTTTGTCAAATATTAGTAATTCCGAGTGGTTTAAAGATACATCTAATATAAAAATATATTTTGATTCATATAATAACTTTTCAAATAGTGAGTTTAAATTTATAGATGCTCTTGTTAAATTAGAAATAGAAATAACTATATCTTTAAATACAGATATAACAAGAATAGAGGATATATATACATCTTCAAGTATTTTTGAGATTCCAAATAAGACATATAAAAGAATTTGTGCTTTAGCAGATAAAAATAATTCTTCAGTTGAGAATATCGTTAAATATGAGAATGTATTTAGTGCTAAATATGATATAAAGTATATAGCAAATAACTTGTTTTCTAACGTCAAAGAAGAAAATGAAAAGATTGATTTAGAAAATATATCTGTTGTAATGCATACAAACATTTTAAATGAGATAGAAGATGTGGCAAATATAATATCTAAAAAAATAAGAGAAGGATATAGATATTCAGATTTTGCAGTATATACAACTAATATAGATGAATATAAAAATGTGATTACAAAAGTTTTTTATGAAAATAATCTAGATATATATGTCTCTAAAAGCAAAAGATTATCTGATTCTATACTGGTAAAATATATCCAAGGAATTTTAAATTTAAGTCTAAAAGGATTAAACTTAGAGCTGATATTTGATATATTAAAACAAGGACTTACAGATATAGATATAAAAGACATATGTATATTAGAAAATTATATTAGAGAATTTAATGTAAACAAGTATTTAATTAATAATCCATTTACATTAAATAACGAAAAAGAGTTTTATGATTTAGAAAAATTAAATAAATTAAAAGATAAAATAGTATCAATGTATTCTTTTGTATCTGAGATAAGAAGCGGAGAGTGTAGATATATAATTGAAAAAATATATGAACATTTAAAAAATAATAATATTTTTTGCAATTTTTCTGCTATTATTGATTCACAATCTAATGAGCTAATAGATTTAGATAATAATAATTTTGAAACTCAAGTATGGGGATTACTTTCAGAAATTTTTGACTCTATTGTAAAAATATATAAAAGTGAAGAGATTGCAATAGAGGAGTTTAGCAATATATTTAATTTAGTTGTAAAAGACGTTACTATAAAAACTCTACCACCAGCAAAAGATCAAATAGAACTAGTAGATATTAATGTTTCAAAAATTGAACCTAAAAAAATAGTGTTCTTTATTGGGGTAGTGGAAGGAAAATTTCCAGAAAGTGTCGAAGAGGATATTATATTTAATGATAATGATTTAGAAAACTTAAAAGATAGAGAAATTGAATTAAGAGAGACAACAGTGAGCAAGCTAAATATGGGATTTTTTAATATATATGAAGCATTAAATAATATAAGTGATATGCTATATATCTATATCCCAGCATCTACTTTAGATGGAAAAGCAACAAGAAAGTCAAGTTTAATAACTCTTATTGAACAAATAGCTAATGTTAAGATTGAAGGAAAGGTTACTCAAAAACAAGAAAATAGCAATATATATGATATTACATCTAAAGATTCTCTTTTTATGTGGTTAATAAGGTCTTTAAAAAATTTAGAAGATAGTGATGATATATCTAAAATATATAGTGTATATGAATATTTTAAAGAAGATAGCGAGTATTCTAAAATATTAGAGTATAAAAAAGATGATTCTAAGCTTAGTAAGGAGATAGTAGATATAATATATAGTAATGAGTTTAAAACTAGTGTGAGTAGGCTAGAACTATATAAAAAATGTCCATTTTCATATTTTATGCAGTATATACTAAAAGTTCTTCCAAATAAAGAGGCAAAAGTTAATGTACTAGAAATAGGAAGTTTTATGCATGGAGTACTGGAGATTTTTTCTAAAGAGCTATTGGAAAAAAATATAATGTGGCAAGAAATCTTAGATGATTCCTTAGAAGATATTAAACCAGAATATGAAGATATTATAGAACAGATAATATATGGCTTAATAGATAAGAACTTATCAAAGCAAAAGCAGAGTGTAAGATATATGGTGCTAAAAAGAAAGCTAATAAATACCATGAAAAAAGTTATTAAGACTATAGCCTTAAGTTATAATCAAAGTGAATTTAAGCCATATGATTATGAAATTGAATTTAAAGATAATAGTGCTTTTTTACCAATGGAAATAGAGCTTGAAAATGGAAAAACAATGAAGATTATTGGAAAAATAGATAGAGTTGATTGGTTAGAATTTAAAGATAATATATATATTAGAGTAGTAGACTATAAGTCAAGTGGTAAAGAATTAAAACTGGATAAAATAAAAGAAGGTATTTCTTTACAGCTTATAAGTTATATGATGGCTTTTATGGAAAACAAAAAGGATAAAAAGATAGTACCTGCTGGAATGGTATACTTTAATTTATCAGATAAACTAGTTTCTCTTGCACAATATGAACAAGATAATGAGAAAATAAAAAAAGAATTAATGAAAAGATTAAAAATGAATGGAATATTTTTAAAAGATATTGAAATATTAAATAAGATGGATAGAAATTTTGAGAGTAACACCAAAGATAGTTTAATAGATGTTACAAAGGCAAGTATTACTAGAAATTCAAGCAAAGTATTAGAAGAAAAAGAGTTTGAAAGTCTTTGTGAGGATACAAAGAGAGTATTAAAACAAATAGGAGATGAAATATCAAGTGGTAAAGTAAAAATATCTCCTAACAAAAAAGAAAATTACTGCGAATTTTGTAAATATTCTAGTACTTGTAGAAAGAATATAAAAGTCTAAAAAAATATATATTTGCCAGTATTTGGAAATAAATATTACAATATTACATACTTATGTTTCTAGTATTAAGAAAATATTACGAAAATTACAAGTTTTCCTTTTAAAGTCTTGAAATTATTAAAAAAAAAGATATAATATAAATAGGTTAACAAGGTTAAATTTATATTTAATATTGAATTTTTATTTATCAAGAGTTCTTTTACGTAAGTTCTTTTGTTAATATATAGTGAAAGCAAAAAGGGAGAGTTGTTATATGGCAGATATAGTTGTAAGTTCAAAAAAGAAGATTAACTTTTTTGATAGAGTAATACAAAGCGTTGTTATAATGCTTAATATGAATAAAATGAATAAAGCAATTGACGAGCATCTATCTGTAATAAGAAAAACAGAAGGTGATGATAAAAAAATATATCAAGAAAATATATTAAGAGAAATTGTTTTTGTAAAATATCAATACGATATTATGCAAAGAAGTATGTATGAATTAAAAATGTCTTATCCAGATGATATTGTAGATAATATTAATTCACCTGATAAAACAACAAGACTAGAGCTTCAAAAGACATTTTTGGAAATGGAGTATGACAGAGTTACTAGATCTAAATTTAAATCTAAAGAAGAAATCAAGTTTAATTTGTTATCAATTTCTTCTGCAATAGATGAAGTAAAGCAAAATATAAAAGATGAAGGAAAAGCTCAAAGATATAATCAAGTAATAAAAAATGCTGAGGATATTGATACTGCTATTCAAACAGATCAATATAATGAGGATTTATATAAGGAACTGTTTAAGAGTATTGATGAATATGTTGGCTATATTAATGATAACTATGATATATCAAAATTACCAGCAGACGAAAGAGAGCTTATAGAATATGTTATTGAGTCTATGATAAAAGGAATAGAGTCAGATATTGATAAGCATATGTATGAGTATAATCTTATAATAAATATATGTAAGAATTCTTATAGATACTTTAAGATTATAGATAAGATATTTTTAAAAATACTAAAAATATATGATGAAAGCTTTGAAAAAGAAATAGTAAATGAAAATGACTATATAAAAATGTTTAAAGAAATATACGATATGATGATAAAAACAAAAGTTAATGATGTACATAGAACTATTTCTACAGAGGACGAGTATTTAGAGTATTCTAAACTACTAGCAAATGAAGATGAAGAACAAATAGATAATTTCTTATTTGAAAAAGCTAAAAATTTATCTGAAAACGAAAATGTTAAGCAAAAAATAGAAAAAATTCTTAATCCAGAGGAAGAGAGCGAAGCAGAAGATGAAGATATTGATTTAGATAAATTAAATCTTGATGAAATCCTTGGCAAAAATGAATTATCAGAAGATGAAAATGAAGAAGAAAAAGAAAATGTTGAAATAGAAGAAGACAAAGAAGAGGCAATTGAAGAAGAAAAACCAAAAAGAAGAGTAGGTAGACCTAGAAAGGATGAGAAGCCAAAAGAGAAAAGAAGAGTAGGAAGACCTAGAAAAAATAAATAGTTTTTAAATAGAAAATAGCCAAATTTTATGTTTGACTATTTTTCTATATTAGGATAATAATATATTTTTTAGTTGTTATCTGTTTTGACAAATTTTTTAGAATTAATATAGTAGAATATATAGTATAAAAGAAACATAAAGAGGTGTAAAAAATGATATATAATAAGTATCTAGATAATGATATTGATGAAAAGATAGGTTCAGTATTTAGTACGATAAAAAAGATTGTAAGTTTTAAAAATATAATATTTATACTTTTTGCTTTACTTTTATCTACTAAAACTTTTATAGGCGATTTTAGGCCGTTTAACTATGTAATGCTTGCGGTTGCGAGTGCTTTTGAGGTACCATTAATACTTGTATTAATATCTTCTGTAATTGGACTAGCTATTGGTGGTAATACATCAAGTCTAATATTATTATTAGTATTTTTTCTACTATATAATTTAATTACAGCTATAGTAAATATTGAAGGAATTAATAAGAAGTATACAATATTTATTAAATTCTTTGCTTCTATAGCAATACTTGAAATAGTATTTTCATTTATTACAGGAGAATTGTTTACTGAGTTATTTAAAGTGCTATCATATATAGCTGCTTGCGGAATAATATACTTGGTTGCTGTAACAGGAATGAATGTTATAATTAATTTAAAAAATGGATTTGTATATACTAAAGAAGAGAGTATTATGATGATACTAACTGTTGCAATGCTTATTTCAGCAGTAAGTCCAATAAGCTTTTTTGGATTTAAATTAGTTGAAATACTTGCTTTAGTGCTAATATTAATATATGGCTGGGGAAATGGAGCTATTCTTGGAGCGACTGCTGGACTTATGGTGGGACTCTCATATACTTGGCTATGTGAAGTATCAATGCCTTTTGTTGTTGCTTTAGCTTTTAGTGGATTTATCTCTGGACTTTTAAGAAGGTTTGGAAAGATACCGGTAATTATAGCGTTTGTTGCTGGAAATATATATATATCATATTATGCAACTGGTACAACTCAAATAACAATCGTAGCTTGTGAGGTTATGATTGCATCTATAGTTCTATTCATAATGCCTAAATTTATAGAGAGAAAACTTGATAATTTATTTGATTTGAGTAAGGGAATAGAAGCTGTAAAGAATAATCTTCTAAACCCAACTAAAGAGGCAAAGGAAAAAATAGGTGCAGTATCAGAGGTGTTTAGTAATCTTGCGGATATAACAGTACCAAAAACTAAAGAAACAGAGCAAGAAACAACAGAAGTTATAAAAAAGTATATATTAAGCTATGTGAATAATACTTGTTTTGCTTGTAGTAATATAAATGAGTGTATAGATAAAGAGAATTTAGATGCTACAGCCGAGTTCTTAGCAGAAAAACTAGAAAATGGAGAGGCTATTGAGCCAGAGATGCTAAAGTTTAATTGTAAGCATTCTAAAATAATAATAGATAATTTATATGAAATATATAATAATATGAAGATTACTAGAATTTTGAAACAAAGGGAGCTTGAAAACACTGAAAAAGTTTCAAAGCAGTATAAAGAAGTTTCAAGGCTACTTAATACAATAGCTGACAATATAAAAGAAGGAAGCCTAGTAAAAGAAGAAGCTCAAAAGAAATTAAGAGATGAACTTAAATTCTATGGATATAACGTATATGAAGATAGCTTTATAAGAGATGTAGATTCGATAGAATATACTTTTGTAACTGACATTTTAACAAATATAGACAAGCAAAAAAGACAGATTTCAAATCTTGCTTCTAATATTTTAGAGCAAAATATGACTATAAAATTAATACTCAATATTTCTAAGACAGAAAAGTCTAAAATTAAACTTGTATCTACTCCAAAATATAGTATAAAAACAGAGATAGTATCTGAGAATAAAGTAGGAGAGAATATTTCTGGCGATACTTATCTTCAAATGGAATTACAAGATTTAAGAAAGTTAACAGTAATTAGTGATGGTGTTGGCTCTGGTGAGGATGCTGCAAGAAGCTCATCTGCAGTAATAAGTATATTAGAAAGACTACTAAGTGGTGGCTTTAATGAGGAAAAAGCAATCGAAATTGTAAATAGTATTGTTAAATTAAAAGGCGATGACGAGCTTTATGCAACTTTAGATGCAGCTATAATTAATGAAAAAGATGGAGAGTGCTTTTTCATAAAGCTTGGAGCTGCTCCAACATACTTAATTGAAAATGGTAAAGTTATAACAATTACCTCAACAACAATTCCAGTGGGATTAGTGGATAATACAGATTATATACCTATTTGTAAGAAGCTAAAAGAAGGAGACTTTGTGATTCAAGTATCTGATGGAGTAATTCCTGAAGATGTTGATCCAAATAGTAATTACTTGAAAAACTATTTATCTACTTGCGATATAACAAAACCAGCTAAGATAATTGCTCAAGAAATAAAAGAAGTTCTTTATTTAAATAATGGTGGTGTACTTGATGATGATGCTACTATTATAGTTAATAAAATTGAGACTAATTAGAAAATATAGTATAGTTATGCTCAATTTATATAAAAAGATGGATTTTTTAAATCCATCTTTTTTGTATATTTATAGTAAATTTATTGGGTTTATATTTTAAATTACTATACTTTGAGCAATAATTTTGATATAATACCTTTAGGTGATAACATGAGTTTTGTGCATTTACATTTGCATACAGAGTATAGTCTACTTGATGGTGCAATTAGAATAAATGAAGTCGTAAAAAAAGCAAAAGAGTATAATATGCCAGCTATTGCAATAACAGATCACGGAAATATGTTCGGAGCAATAGAGATGTATAAAGAATGCAAAAAAAACGGAATAAAGCCTATAATTGGATGTGAATTTTATGTAGCACCAAGAAGTAGATTAGATAAAGATGGAAGAATTGATACAGAACCTAATCATTTAATTTTACTTGCAATGAATAATGTTGGATATAAGAACTTAGTAAAATTATGTTCTATTGGATATACAGAAGGCTTTTATTATAAGCCTAGAATTGATTTAGAATCAATAGAAAAATATAATGAAGGACTAATTTGTTTATCAGCATGCATTGCAGGAGGTTTATCTAGGAAGATACTAAATGGTGATATATTAGGTGCAAAAGAGATGCTTGAAAAATATCTATCTATTTTTGGCAAAGAAAGATATTTTTTAGAACTTCAAGATAATAAACTAAGAGAGCAGATTTTGGTTAATCAAAAACTAATTGAATTTTCTAAAGAATATGGTATAAATTTAGTTGCAACAAATGATTGCCACTATTTAAATAAAGAAGATTATGATTTTCATGAGGTATTGCTATGTATACAAACAAGAAAAACACTAAATGACGAAGATAGACTAAGATTTAAGGTAAATGAGTTTTATTTTAAATCTCCTGATGAAATGAAAGAGTCTTTTAAAAATGTTCCAGAGGCTATAGAGAATACATTAAAAATTGCTGATATGTGTAATGTTGAGATAGAGTTTGGCCATACAATATTACCTGAGTTTAAAATTGAAGAGAATATTTCGCATTTAGAATATTTTACAAAAAAATGCTATGAACAAATTCCAAATAAATATAAAAAAGAGGATTTTGATAAAGTAAAGAAAAGACTAGATTATGAAATAAGTGTAATAGATAAAATGGGATATATAGATTATTTCTTGATTGTAGCTGATTTTATCAACTATGCTAAGTCTCAAAAGATTCCTGTTGGACCTGGACGTGGAAGTGGTGCGGGCTCTATTGCTGCATATTTAATTGGTATAACAGATATAGATCCTTTAAGATTTGATTTGATTTTTGAGAGATTTTTAAATCCAGAAAGAGTTAGTATGCCAGATTTTGATGTTGATTTTTGCTATGAAAGAAGACAGGAAGTAATTGATTATGTTTCAAATAAATATGGAACAGATCATGTGGCGCAAATTATAACTTTTGGAACTATGGCAGCGCGTGCAGCAATCAGAGATGTAGCTAGAGTGCTTGATATTCCATATCAAAAAGCAGACACAATAGCTAAACTTATTCCTCATAATTTTAAGATAACTATAGAACAGGCTCTTGAAGAAAGTACACAATTAAGAAAAATGTATAATGAGGATATTGAGACAAAAAGAATAATAGATATATCTAAAAAGCTAGAGGGACTAGCAAGGCAGGCGTCAACTCATGCTTGTGGAGTTGTAATTACGAAGAAACCAGTTGTAAATTATGTACCTTTATATGAAAATGAAGGGCAGATATCAACACAATATACAATGACTACTCTAGAAGAATTAGGTCTATTAAAAATGGATTTTTTAGGACTTAGGACACTAACTGTAATTGATGATACCAAAAAGCTCGTAAAAAAAATTAGAAATATAGATGTAGATTTTGGTAATTTTGATGATCCTCAAACATATAAGATGTTAACTCAAGGAAAAACACTTGGCGTATTTCAAATGGAGAGTCCTGGATTTAGAAAAATGATGATGAAAATGGAGCCCGATTGTATAGATGATATTATTGTAATGATATCTTTATATAGACCAGGTCCTATGGATCAGATACCAAGATATATTAGAAATAAAAATAATAAAGAGCATATTGAATATACACATGAGGCATTAAAGGATATTCTAAAGCCAACTTATGGATGTATGGTATATCAAGAGCAAGTTATGCAGATTTTTAGAAAACTAGCAGGCTATAGTTTAGGACGTGCAGATATAGTAAGAAGAGCAATGGGAAAAAAGAAAATTGACGTCATGAACAAAGAAAGAGAAGTCTTTGTAGAAGGCGCATATAAAAATGGTATTGATAAAGAGAGTGCAAATAAGATTTTTGATGAAATGGCTGAATTTGCAAAGTATGCTTTTAATAAATCACATGCTGCAGCATATGCTGTTGTTGCATATCAAACTGCATATTTAAAATGTCATTATCCTAATGAGTTTATGGCAGCATATATGAATTCTTTTATGGGAAACCAAAATAAAATACCAATTTATATAAATGAGAGTAGAGAGCTTGGTATTGAAGTATTAAGACCAGATATAAATGAGAGCTATGCTAAATTTGCAGTAATAAATGGTAAAATAAGATTTGCATTAAACTCCATAAAAAATGTTGGAGAAAATGCAATAGATGAAATTATTAAAGACAGAAAATTAAATGGAAAATATACTAGTTTCTTAGATTTTTGTCAAAGAGTATCAGGAGAGACAGTAAATAAAAAATGTGTTGAGAGCTTAATAAAAGCCGGATGCTTTGATGAAGTAGAAAGAGAATACAATAGATATGATCTTTTAGATAATTACGAGAGTGTCATTGACGGAGTAAATCATATAAGAAAAAATAATTACATTAATCAGTTAGATTTTTTTGGAGAGTTTGAACAAAATGGTGATACTATAAAACTAGAAAAGAGTGGAAGAGTTCCAACTAAAAAAGATTTATTAGATATGGAAAAAGAAATGTTAGGACTATATATATCTGGTCACCCACTTGATGAGTATAAAGAGTATATCTCCAAAAATTCTACAGCTACAACTATTGAAATTAATAGTAGTGCTCAGTTAGAGAATGAGGAAGAGACAAATACTAATTATGATGAAAAAGTAGTTACTATTTGTGGTATATTTAAAAGAGGAAAGCTTCTTATTACTAAATCACGAAAAAATATGATGTTTGCTGAGCTTGAAGATTTGTATGGAACTGTAGAATTAGTTTTATTTCCAAATATCTTTGAAAAATATGAGAGAGTTTTATTAGATGATTGTATTATAAAAGTTACTGGAAAAGTTAGTATTAAAGAAGACGAAAAGGCTAAAATACTTGTATCTAATTTAGTATTAATAGATAATGAAATTAAAAATAAAAAAGATACTGATACTATTAAAATAAAAGAAGATAAAAAAATATATATAAGAATACCTAAGGATAAATTTGAACTTGAAGATAGAGTTATTGGCTATATAAAAGATTTGAGTAGAGAATATCATGGGGATTTACCTGTATATATTTTTTATGATGGAACTAATAAGCTAAGACTATTAAATAAGATTAATTATTTACAAGATAATAATATTGTTATTGAAAAGTTAGAACTAGCCTTTGGAAAAGAAAATGTAAAAATAAAATAAGAGAGTATGAATTTCATACTCTCTTTAATATATATTATTTAGATTTTTTATCTACAACTTCTGACATAGCACCTAAAGCGCCCATAGCTTTTGTAGCGTCAAATGGAATAAATACTTTATTTGCAGTTCCGTTTGATACTTTTTCTAGAGCATCTAAAGATTTTATAGCAACTAATTTATCATCTGGTTTAGAATCCATTATAGCGCCATATACCATTTTTATTTCTTCAGCTTTAGCTTCTGCAACTTTCTTTATGGCTTCAGCGTTACCTTCAGCTTCAAGTATTCTTGATTCTCTAACACCTTGTGCTTTTCTAATACTTGATTCTCTTTCTGCTTCAGCATTTAATATTGTAGCTTGTTTGTTACCTTCAGCAAGGGTAATATCAGCTTGACGTTTACCTTCAGCTTCAAGTATAATTGCTCTTTTATTTCTTTCTGCGTTCATTTGTTTTTCCATCGCATCTCTTATATCTGCAGGTGGTTTAATGTCTTTTATTTCAACACGGTCAACTTTACATCCCCATTTATCAGTAGCTTCATCAAGTACATCTCTAAGTTGAGTGTTGATTGCATCTCTAGAAGAGAATGTAGCATCAAGATCCATTTTACCAACAATATCACGAATTGTAGTTATTGCAATGTAAGCTATACCTTTTTGTAGACTCTCAATTTCATATACAGCTTTTACTGGATCCATAATTTGATAGAATACAACTGTATCAATTGTAATTGTAACATTATCTTTTGTGATAACACTTTGTGGTGTAACATCCATAGTTTGTTGTTTTAAACTAACCACAGCTCTAACTTTATCAACGAAAGGTAATAATATATTAAGTCCGGCTTCAGCTGTAAAACTATATTTACCAAAACGTTCGATAATTTTTACTTCAGATTGTTTTACTACTTTAATAGAAGCAGCAGCTACTAACAAGCAGAAAACAAGAATAAGAATAATAACAAAAATAAGTCCTCCCATATTTTTACCTCCTTATGGTTTTCTTACTAGGAGCTTAACTCCATCAATTTTTTCAATTATAACGCTTTCGCCAACATTAATTGCTTTATCTTTGTCTGATTTTATTGCAGACCAAAGCTCACCATTTACTTTAACTTGACCTACTGGATTATCTTTATCCATTTTTTTAATAACAATTCCTTTTTTTCCAAGTACTGCACTGTTATTCATACTTGTATTATCTTTATTTTTAAATAATTTATTTATTAAAGGCTTAGTAAATATAATCATTAAAATAGTTGAGACTACAAATACTACAATTTGTACAAGTAGATTTTCTGGAACTATAAGACTTGTTAAAAAGGCTAGAAAAGCTCCAACACCAGGCCAAAATAATAAAAATGATATAGTAAAAATTTCACCCAAAAAGAAAATTCCACTAGCTATTAGCCAAATTGCCCACATCGGTAACATAAAAAATCCCTCCTTTTCATGATGAGATTATTAACTAATATACTTATATTATACAATAAATATGTTAATTGTACAATATTTTATACAAAATATTATACTAAAAGTGGATTAAGAGAATACATTATATTATATAGGTTAAATAATTGTTACTAATGTTACAAAACTATTAAAAACTTGACAAACAATTAATACTATGCTAAAATATGTCTGCTTCTGGAACAGTAAAAAAATAATGCAATTTGACAAAAACGGGTAAAAATGTTATAATATAACATGTAACCTATAAAAAGGAAGGTGCAAAATTTAATTATGGGAAAGAAAGGTGTGCTCAGTACACTAAGATTTATATTATTTACAGCTATATCGCTAGTAATGATATTTACTGCGGTATATTTAACTGTGCTTAATACTTATAAACCAGCAGTTAAAACTTATATTAATGGAGAATTTATTGGATATTTCTCTGACGAACAACAATTTGATGAGGTATATAATGATTTAGTTGCTGAAAAACAAAACATTGACGAAAACGTTAAAGTTTATTTAGAAAGTGAGCCAACTTTTGAACAAAGCTATATTAGAGACTCACTACTTGAAGAACAAAACGTGTATACAAATTTAAGAGCAGAAATTAAAACAGAATACACTATCTATGAATTAGTTGTAGATGGTGAAAAACAAATGACATTTACAGCCGAAGATCAGGCTGAAGATTATATTAATCAGCTTAAAGCCGAAGTTAGCGATATTAATGCTAACATAGAAGTAGAAAAAGTTTCAGAGCTTGAAGATGTAACTTCAACAGAAAGAGCTGATGATATTTTAGCTGGTATAGTAGATAGAAATAAACCTGTTGAAATACCTAAAGAGGAAGAAGAGCCTCAAACAACAAATACTACTCAATATACAGCATCTGTATATAATGGAACTGTTGCATCAGTTGCTGATGGTACTAAGGTATGGCCAACAGTATATTCAAGAATAAACTGTGACTATTTAGGATACTATGGTCATAATGGTGTTGATATTGGTGGTGCTTCAGGTACTCCTATATATGCATATATGGGAGGTACGGTAACATTTTCTGGTTGGGATACAACTGGTTATGGTAACTGTATAAAGATAAGTCATGGTAATGGTTTAGTTACAATTTATGCTCACTGTAGTGCTTTATATGTAAGCGCTGGTCAACAAGTATCAGCTGGTCAAACTATAGCTGGTATTGGTATGACAGGTTGGGCTACAGGTAACCACTTACACTTTGAAGTAAGGGTAAATGGTGTTCCAGTAAACCCATGGACTTATTTAAATCAAATATAACGAAAATAAGTTACAATAGTAATTTATTATATATCACCTATTGCTCAGATAACACATAATACCTCGGTGCTTCTTAGCTTTAGGCAAGTCAGTAGAAAAGGAGGGAAAAGTCGATGACTAAAGAAAGAAAAAATGAAATCTTAAAGACTTATGCAAGAACTGAGAATGATACTGGTTCTGCTGAAGTGCAAGTTGCACTTTTAACAGAGAGAATTAATGAATTAACAGCTCATTTAAAAGTTCACAAACATGATGAACACTCAAGACGTGGTCTTTTAATCATGGTTGGAAAAAGAAAAAGACTTTTAAAATATCTTGAATCTAGAGATATTGAAAGATACAGAGATATAATCTCTAAATTAAATCTTAGAAAGTAATTTGAAATTTTTAAGGAAGCAGTTTCTGCTTCCTTTTTTGTATGTTATTAGTAATTTGTTAAATTATACCAAATTTATCTATGTAATATAAAATATACAATTGCATATAAATTTATTTTATGTTATAATTGTACCGTTAAATATTAGAGTTTATAGCTTTTATTGAAGGTGGTAGATACGATGAATAAATTAGAAAATAGAGAAAAATTATCTAATATAAATAAAAATTATAAAGATATGAACGGAAAAGAAGTTCTAATTGCAGGTTGGATTAGAAATTTAAGAGATTCAAAAAAAATAGCTTTTATAGAACTTAATGATGGAAGCTATTTTAAATCTACTCAAATAGTATTAGAAGAAAATCTAGAAAATTATAATGAAATTGTTTCTTTAAATATTGGTTCTAGTATTTTTGTAAATGGAATAGTAAAGGTTACAGAGGGAGCAAAACAGCCCTTTGAAATTGTAGCAAAAAGTATTGAGATATCTGGAAAATCATCACCAGATTATCCTTTACAAAATAAAAGACATTCAATGGAGTTTTTAAGAGAAGTTGCTCATTTAAGACCAAGAACAAATACATTTCTTGCTGTATTTAAGATAAGAAGTACTATTGCTCAATCAATTCATGAATTCTTTCATGAAAATGAGTTTGTGTATGTAAATACTCCAATAATTACTTCTTCAGATTGTGAAGGAGCAGGAGAAATGTTTAGAGTTACAACTCTAGAGGATACAAAAAATACAAATCCAGAAGAGGATTTCTTCGGAAAGAAGACAAGTCTTACTGTTTCTGGACAATTATCTGCAGAATGTATGGCTATGGCATTTTCTAATGTATATACTTTTGGACCAACTTTTAGAGCAGAAGATTCTCATACAGCAAGACATGCAGCTGAATTTTGGATGATAGAACCTGAGATGGCTTTTTGTGATTTAGAAGGCGATATGGAGCTTGCAGAGGCAATGATAAAATATATAATCAAGAAAGTTTTAGAAGAGTGTAAAGAAGAAATAGAGTTTTGCAATAAGTTCTTTGATAAAGAACTTATTGAAAGATTAAATAATATATACAATTCAAACTTTGAAAAAATTACTTATACAGATGCTGTTGAGCTTTTAAAGAAGTATAATGATGAATTTGAATACAAAGTTGAATGGGGAACTGACTTACAAACAGAGCATGAGAGATACTTAACAGAAAAAATATTTAAAAAACCAGTATTTGTAACAGATTATCCAAAAGAAATAAAGGCTTTTTATATGAAACTAAATGATGATGGAAAGACTGTAAGAGCAGTAGATATGCTTGTGCCAGGAATTGGAGAAATTATTGGTGGCTCTCAAAGAGAAGAAAATCTAGATAAGCTATTAAATAGAATGGATGAATTGGGACTTAAAGAAGAGGAATATTCTTGGTATTTAGATACTAGAAGATATGGCACAGTTGTACACTCAGGATTTGGTCTTGGATTTGAAAGATTAGTTATGTATATGACTGGTATGGCAAATATACGTGATGTTATACCATTCCCAAGAACACCAGGAAATTGTTTATATTAATAAGGAGAGATGAAGAAAAATGAACGAATATAGAACACATAAATGTAATGAATTAAGAGAAGCTGATGAAGGTAAAGAAGTAAAGTTATCTGGATTTGTAAAAACAATAAGAGATCTTGGAGGATGTGTTTTTATTGATTTAAGAGATCATTATGGAATTACTCAGCTTACAACAGAAGATCCAAAATTATTAGAGCAAATAAAAGAGATAAATGTTGAAGCTGCAATAACAGTTGAAGGAACAGTTGTTAAAAGACCAGTAGAAAATATTAATGATAAGCTAGAAACAGGAAAGATAGAAGTAGAGCTAAAGAAAATAATAATACAAAATAACGTTTTATTACCAATGCCTTTTGAGGTAGAAAAGAGTCATGATGTAAAAGAAGACTTAAGACTTCAATATAGATTCTTAGATTTAAGAAATGAATCTATACATGAAAAGATTGTATTTAGAAGTAAAGTATTAAAATGCTTAAGAGATAAAATGGATAGTATGGGATTTGTTGAGGTTCAAACTCCAATTCTTACATCTTCATCTCCTGAAGGAGCAAGAGACTACTTAATTCCTTCAAGACTACATCCTGGCGAATTTTATGCACTACCACAAGCACCTCAACAATTTAAGCAATTGCTTATGATTTCTGGATTTGATAAATATTATCAAATAGCACCATGTTTTAGAGATGAAGATCCAAGAGCAGATAGATCACCTGGTGAATTTTATCAACTAGACTTTGAAATGTCTTTTGCAACACAAGAAGATGTATTAAATGTATTAAAAGAAGTCACAACACATGTTTTTAAAACATACGGACATGCTACAATTTCAGAAGATTCTTTTGAAGCAATACCATATAAAGTAGCAATGGAAAAGTATGGAACTGATAAACCAGATTTAAGAAATCCATTGGTACTAACAGATGTTACAGATTGCTTTACAGCTTCAAGTTTTAAAGCATTTAAAAATAAAACTGTAAAAGCAATTGCAATAGATAGTAGCTCTGTAACAAGAAGATTTTTTGATGAGATGGTAGATTTTGCAAAGTCAGAGCTTGGAATGAAGGGACTTGCATGGATTAAAATAAATGAGGATTCAACAGTTGTTGGTCCAATAGCTAAATATTTATCTGAAGATATTTTAAAAGATATGTTTCAAAAGACAGGAGCAAAAGAAAACTATGGTATTTTCTTTATTGCAGATGAATATATAAAAGCATGTAAAGATGCAGGAAATGTTAGAAATGAGCTTGGAAAAAGACTAGGACTTATAGATGAAAATGTATATAAATTCTGCTTTATAGTAGATTTTCCTTTCTACGAAGAGACAGATGATGGTAAAATTGATTTTGGACATAATCCATTCTCAATGCCACAAGGAGGATTAGAAGCTTTAGAGACAAAGAATCCATTAGAAATACTTGCTTATCAATTTGATATGGTTGGAAATGGATATGAGCTTGCTTCAGGCGCTGTAAGAAATCATGATACAGAAATAATGACTAAAGCATTTGAAATTGCAGGATATAGTGAAGATACAGTAAAGAATAAATTTGGAGCTTTATATAATGCATTTAAATATGGTGCTCCTCCTCACGCAGGTGCAGCTCCTGGCATAGATAGAATGATAATGTTACTTCTAGGAGAGACAAATATAAGGGAGGTAATTGCTTTCCCTAAAAATAGTAAAGCAAGGGATCTTTTAATGCAAGCACCAAATTATGTAACAGAAGAGCAACTAAGAGATGTTCATATAAAAGTAGATGTTAAGGATAATAAATAGGTAGGGAAAAAGTATGAAAATAGCAATACTTGGAGTTGGTGCATATGCAATTGCACTTGCTAGAGTTTTTAATAAAAATAAAAATAATCAAGTTATGATGTGGGCAAAATTTAAAGAAGAAGCTAAAGTTGTAATGGAAAAAAGAGAAAATGCTGGAGTGCTACCTGGCGTAAAGATTCCAGATGATATTAAAATTACAATGAATTTAGGAGCTTGTATGGAAGATGCAAGTATAGTTATACTTGCTGTTCCAGCTTCTGCTGTAAGAGCTGTATCAGAGGAAGTAGCTGTATATGCTACTAGAGATCAAATTCTATGCGTTGTTTCAAAGGGAATAGAGCCTAAAACAAATATGTTTATGAGTGAAATACTATATGAAGCAACAAAGAATGAAAATATATGTATGATCTCAGGGCCATCGTTTGCTATAGAGATAGCAAATGACTCAAAAACAGGATTTAATGTTGCAAGCAATAATATAAAAGCTGCTCAAGTTGTAAAGGAACAATTTGAAAATGGTCTTGTAGTTAGTGTATGTGATGATATAATTGGAGTACAAGTTGCAGCTTCTATTAAAAATGTATTTGCAATTTTTATGGGAATGTTAAATGGTATGGATATGAAAGATTCATACAAGGCAAGTTGCCTTGCATGTCTTGTTAGAGATTTAGGTGATACAATTGTCGCTCTTGGCGGAAAAAGAGAGACTATATTTACTTTTGCAGGACTTGGAGATATGCTACTTACTTGTATGAGCTCAAAAAGTAGAAATTTTACATTTGGTACTTATGTTGGAAGAGGATACTCAATGCAAGAAGCCTTTGAGACTATGTCAGTAAAAACTGTTGAGGGAATTTATACTTTGAGTACTATAACTGATTTAATGGAAAAGAAAAAATTTAAAATAAAATCTTTAGAAGTTTTATATGATATTCTATACAATAATGCTCCTAAAGATGATTTACTAGATAAGATTAGAATGTAATATGGAGATGTTAAATTGAATAAAAAAGAAATTCTAGAAAATATAAAAAAAGAAGCGCTTGATAATCATGTTCCTATTATAGAAGATGAACCTTTAAAGCTAATAGAAGTCCTTTTAAAAATAAAAAAGCCAAATAAGATTTTAGAAGTAGGTACAGCAGTTGGATATTCAGCAATTAATTTCTCTAAATATCTTGTTGGTGAGAATAGTAAACTTAAGACTATTGAAATTAAAGAGGCAATGTATAATAAAGCAATGGAGAATATTTCTTTAATGAATTTAAATGATAAAATTGAAGTTGTTCTAGCCGATGCAGGAGAGTATATGAAATCAATTCCAGATGAGGAGCAATATGATGTTATATTTATTGATGCTGCAAAAGGACAGTATTTAGTGTATTTAAAAGAAGCTATTCGTCTTACTAAAATTGGAGGTATTATCATTGCTGATAATATGCTATATAGAGGAAGAACTCTTTCAGATTATAACGAGCATAAACATAGAACTGCAACAAATAGGCTAAGAGAATATCTAGAGATTATGAAAGAAGACGAAAGATTAGATTCTACTTTAATAAAAATAGGAGATGGACTTGCAATAAGTATAGTTAAAGAAAAATAAGAGAAATGATTTCTCTTATTTTTTATACTCTCATTTGCTGGTCCATTTAATAAATTTCCATCAATATCAAATCTTGAACCGTGACATGGACAATCCCATGTTTTATCTTGACAGTTAAATGTTAATAGACATTTTAAATGACTGCAATATGGATTTATTTTATGTATCTTTTCATTTTCGTCTTTATATATTCCAATATTTTTGTTGTTAAGTTTTATAATCTTTCCAGTATTTTTGAGAATATTTTCTATTGTGTCTTTTTTTATTTTAAATTTATTTATAACTAAGGACTGAGCAGTTTGGTTTAGATTAAAGTATATTTCTTTAATATTTTTTATAGGATGAAGTCTTGTAGCACAGAAAACATCTCCATAGTAATTTTTTCTATTTAGTATTTTATCAGTTAAGATATTTGCAGCAATGTTTGAGGTAGTTATACCCCATTTGTTAAATCCAGTAGCTATATAGATATTAGGATATATTGTTGAAAAATTACCTATATAGGGGATTTTATCTAGTGTTATGCAATCTTGTGTGTTCCAGCGTTTTATAATTTCACAATTAGGATAAATAGACTTTGCTATTTGTTCTAGTTGTATGTAATTATTCTCCTTTATATTGTCTCCAGTTTTTATATTGTTGCCACCAACAAGTAAAATATTTTTATTATCAATTTTAGTACCTCTAAGCGAGATGG
Organism: uncultured Clostridia bacterium; assembly: GCA_944386345.1. Classification (GTDB taxonomy): domain Bacteria; phylum Bacillota; class Clostridia; order TANB77; family CAG-465; genus CAG-465. The sequence continues at coordinate 12,223 of CALXAR010000002.1, read as the reverse complement.
TAGGAGATTCTACGTTTATATACATTCCATTAAATTCATTATCTTTGATATCAGCAGCAACTACATATGAAGTGTCTTGATACATTTTTAGAAAATAAAAACCAGGAATATCTTTTATAGGAAAGTGAGTACATAATATGACTTTTTTGCAGAGTATTTTGTTGGTATTAGTATATATTTTAAATAAACCATTTTCTTTAGTTATTTTTTTTACATGGCACTGCTCATATATATTTTGTTTTATTATATTTGAGAGCCCAATACAATATTTTTTAGGGTTAAATTGTGCCTGATTTTTAAATTTAATAGCTTTTTTTATATTAAGTGGTGATGAGATATTGTTTTGAATTTCTAAGTCATTAAATTTAAGTTTTAAGAGCACATTATATTCGTCATCTATATTTTTTATATATGAACAGTTTTGTGTAAAGACAAAAGAGTCTTGCTTTTTAAAATCACAGTCTATATTTTCTTTTTTTATAATATCCTCAATATTTTTTATAGCCATATTGTTAGCTTCTAAGTATTTTTGAGCCTTTTTTATTCCATATTTTTTTACAATATTATGGAATATTAAGCCATGCTGACTAGTAATTTTTGCTGTTGAAAACTTGCTAGTATTACTACAAATAGTATTTCTTTCTAATAATATAAATTTTACGTTATTTTTATATAAATAATAACCTGTACTTATGCCTGTTATACCACCTCCAATTATGCACACGTCAGTTGATAAGTCTTTATTTAAGATATTATAATTAGCAGTAAAATCTATATTATCATCCCATATTGATTTAAATTCATATTTCATATTTATATTATGTGTCAAATTATTTTTTTAAATAAAAAAATCCGGAATAATCCGGATTAAAAAATGCTAAATATTTTAGAGTTTTCAGTTTCCTGATTTTTATATGCTTTATTTGTGTAACTTACATTTGAAGAATTAAAAATATTATATGTTTCTGACAAAGCTACTTTTATACATTTTATTTTATCTTTAACTATATCCATTTGAAATATTTCAAATTCATCTTCAGATATAACTAGTACAAGAGTAGTATTGTTGATATTTGTAATAAATAATTTTTCTATTTCTATAGTTTTATATTTCTCTTGATGCGTTTTTATATATGTATAAATTTTTTCAATATTCTGAGTTACAGAAATTGCTGTAGGACTATTAAGTAAAAATTTTAAATTATCTATTTTTATTACTTCAGTATTATTTTTTAATTCTTTAAAAGGTAAATTAAGATCTTTTACTTTTATTAGTTGTAAAAAAGAGCCATTAACTGATAAAGCCATAATTTCAGTATTTTCATCTAATGTAAGGTTAGTTAACCTATTAAACTCCATATTATTATATATTTTTATATATTTTTCAGAAGATAATACTTCAGATGCAATACTATATTTCATTTTCTCAATTAGATTTGAAGAGCTACTCTCAAAAGTATTAAGGACTTTATATATAATGGTATTAAATATACTATCTTCAAGCTTTTGATTTTTAAAAATCAATAGATCTGAAAGCTCTTTTTGCTTTACTGTAAATAGAATAGGGGAGTAACGACTCTCAGATATTATTAAAGTATCTACAAAAATATTTTGCAAATTTACAACATTATTAATTATATTTTCTTCTAATTCATTTATAACTTCATTTAGACTAATTTCAATATCATCAATTTCATCCTCATTTTTTTGAGGAGATATACTTAATATTGTTCTAGTTATATTATATTTTATATTTTCACGTTCTTTTAAAATCGATTGGTTAATTTGCTCATCAGGTAGTACCTTTTTGGCTTCTAGATAATTGTTATCTAATAATTTATTTAGATATAACAATTTATTATAGTTTGAATAGTTCTTACTAGCTCTATCAAATATTGCTAATAATTGCTCTGGATTTTCAACTTTTGATTTAGAAAGCATTTTATCTAAATAATTTACTGGATTTAAGAATAAATGATAATATAGGTCTTCTTCTTGAATATTTAATGCAAAACACATTTGTTTTAATATCTGACCTTCAAGAAAATAAATATTGTTATCAGCTTCAATTCCGTTTCCAAGAAAATCTTTGGTATAAGTTCTATAAGTTGGAACAATACTTAATGTTGCAGGCTCTGTATAGAGTAATCTACATACAAGATTTGATACAACAGCTCTGTTTAATCCATAATTTTTGTGCTCCTGTTTATAGCTTGATTTAGAAAGTGAGGTAGTAGAGTAACCCACATTATATACATGTTCTTTCTTTTGAGTAGTTGTAATTGCATAAATAACTCTTAAGAACATAGATTCTAAATCATTTATATCTTTTATATAAAGCTCTTTTGTAATAGCATCATAGTATCCGCTTTTAAAGTCGTTTGTTTTATCTGATGTTAAAAAAACAGCATTTACATTGTTATATAGTTTTTTAGCAATTTTGGGTATATTCATTTTATCTATATATCCAAAATGAACTAGTCTTTCAAAAAGAAAATCTAGCTTATCCATAAAATCATTATTCAATTTACATTTTTCTTTAAACTTTTCTAAATAATCCATATAAACCTCCAATGATATATAATTAAATAATATAATAAATAAGTAAAATATACAAGCAATTCGACAAAATGTAAATGAAATAACATACAAAAAAGCCTTAGTAAAAAACTAAGGCTTAAAACTATTTAAGTTCAACTTTTGGATTTTCTTCAATTCTTGTAGAGCTAACAGGAAATACACGTTTTTCGCTTGGTACGAATCCTCTAATTTGAACTGTAGGAAGAATCCAAGTATATGCTCCAATAAATGAGCCAGGTAGTGTAGTACAATTTGCTCCTAGTCTTGAATTGTCACCAACTACTGCACCAAAAAAGTCAGTACCTACGTCAACTTTTTCTCCAGCAGAATTTTTTACAGTAATATTTTTTTGATCAAATCTTCTGTTAGAAAGAATTGTACCAGAACCAACTCTTGTTGATTTACCAATAATACTATCTCCTGCAAAAGTAAGAGACTGAACTTTTGCTTTATTTTGTATTATGCTGTGTTTTATTTCAGCCCCGTGTCCAATTACACAGTTATCACCAATTACACAACCAGGTCTAATTAAAGCTCCAGATTGTATAGTTACATTTTTCCCTATTATAACTGGTCCTTCAATACTTACGTTTGCATGTATTTTTGTTCCTTCTCCAATAATATAATTACCTTTAATTGAAACAAAATCACCTAATTCTCCATTATTTATCTTTAAGTTTGGCTTTACTACTTTTTCCTCAAGCATAGGAGATACCTTCTCTAGTGCTTCCCATGGATAAGTACAATTAGCAAAAAGCTCCTTATACTCAAATTCGTCTAGATGATTAAAATAGTAGTTTAATTTTAATTTTTCCATAAAAATTTTACCTCTTTTCTTTTATTTATTATGAATTTCTTCTAGTGAAGAAAGACTAGTATTATCTTTTACATATGTGTTTTTAGTTACATACGTAAATGGTCCTATTTTACAATTGCTTCCAATTGATGCTCTATCAATTTTTGAGCTTTCAACTATTGTATTATCTCCAATTGATGAAGATATAATAGTTGAATTTGGCCCTATAACACAGTTTTCACCAATTATTGTCTCACCTTGAATATTTGTTCCAGGATAGATTATTGTATCTTTTCCAATAGAAACGTCTAATGAAATATATGTGTTATCCGGATCAATTAGAGTAACTCCATTGTCCATATGCTTTATACGGTTATCTCTTAAAAGAGTTTTTGTAACAATAGATAAATCGTTTCTAGAATTAACACCTTGAACTTCATCAGGATTTTGTATTACATAGACACCAATTCTGCCACCTTTTTCTATAATATAATATGGAATGTCTGTAATATAATATTCTTTTTGAGCATTGTTATTATTTAATTTTGAAAAAGTCTCTTTTAGATATTTTCCTTTGAAGCAATATAGACCAGTATTTACTTCTTTTATTGCAAGCTCATCTTCATTGCAATCTTTTTGCTCAACTATTTTAGATAGATTTCCAAATTTATTTCTTACAATTCTACCATATCCTTGAGTCTCTTCAAATACAGCGGAAACGAGAGCACCATCATAATTTCCCATCTCTAAAAATGAAATGAATGATGTTATTGTGTAAGAGGATATAAGTGGCATATCTCCATTTACAATTAAAACTAAATCATCATCTTCTATATAATCTTTAGCTTGCATTGCTGCGTGTCCTGTACCTAATTGCTCTTTTTGATAGATACATTTTACATTTTCTCTAGAGCTTAATCTTGCTTCTACATCTTCATGTTTATGACCTACAATAACATAAATATCATCAATATTTGCGTTTTCACAAGCATCACAAACATAATCTATAATACATCTATCATAAACCTTATGAAGTACCTTTGGTAGGTTTGATTTCATTCTAGTTCCTTTACCACCTGCCAAAACAATAGCTTTCACTTTATTCATTAATATCACTTCTCCTTATTATATGTTATATAATTACATTTCAAAATATAACAAGGAAATTGTATCATAAATGTATATAAAAGTCAATTTAAGACCAGATTGCTCTGGTCTTAAGAGAATTATTATTCTTCGTTTACGTTATATTCTGAGTCTTCAACTATATTGTCAGAAGATGGAAGAGCATCAAGTAGATCTGTACCATAAAACTCATCTTCATTATCTACAGGAAGTGCTTCTACATTTTTTAATTTTCTTTGAATTGTTCGTGTTTTTGCACTTGCTCTTTCCATTGTGTTGCTTATTTCTTGAAGCTTTTTATTTGTTTTATCTAGTAAGTCACCAAACTTTTCAAATTCTGATTTTACGCCACCAAGTAATTTCCAAACTTCACTTGATCTTTTCTCAATTGCTAGAGTTCTAAATCCCATTTGTAGGCTATTTAAAAGTGCTACAAAAGTAGAGGGACCAGATACAACTACTCTATATTTTTGATTAAGAGTCTCAATTAAAGCAGTATTTTTTAGTACTTCACAGTATAGGCTCTCAGTAGGTAAGAACATTATACCAAAGTCTGTTGTGTAAGGTGTTTCAATATATTTATCGTGAATATCTTTTGCAAATAATTTTATTGAGTTTTCAAGATTTTTTCTAGCGCTATTTATTACATCAACATCTCCAGCTTCTTCTGAATCTACAAGACGTTTGTAATCTTCAACTGGGAATTTTGAATCTACAGGAAGTAATACATTTTGCCCATCAGTTTTTCCTGGAAGTTTTATTGCAAATTCAACAAATTCGGTAGCATTAGGTTTAGTTTTAGCACTACGTATGTATTGGTCTGGAGTTAAATATTCTTCAAGTATATTTCCAAGCTCAATTTCTCCCCATGTACCACGAGCTTTAACATTAGTAAAGATTTTCTTTAAATCTCCAACTCCTTGAGCTAATGTTTGCATTTCTCCTAAGCCTTTATATACAGATTCAAGTCTGTCATTAACAACTTTAAAAGATTCTCCTAGTCTTTGCTCAAGTGTTCCTTGAAGTTTTTCATCTACAGTAACTCTCATTTTTTCTAGTTTATCAGCATTATCTTTTTGCATATATAGTAGTCTATCTTCAACAGTCCTACGAATAAGCTCTAGCTTTTCTTCTGTACTTTTACGAGTATTTTCTAATTTTTGTTCATTTATATTTGTTAAATTTGCAAGTTGCAACTGTTGTGTGTTTGAATTTTCAGTTATTTTAGAGCCCAAATTGTTTTGTAATTCTTCACGAGTTTGCATAAGCATAGTAGAAATTTCTCTTCTTAGAGAATCTGAATTATTTGAGCTCTTTTTTAGACTAATTATTAGTGCCATAATAACGAGTAGTAGAGCTATTATAGCAAAGCATAAAATTATATTTAAATCCATATATTTACCCCTTTTCTGTATAGGAAAAATTATATCAAACAAACAAAAGTTTGTCAATTAAATTACAATAACAATTATACAAAACAAGTCGTAATTTTTATATAAATTTATTAAAAAGTATTGACAAAGTATAACAGTAGTGGTATTATTAATAACGTAGTCGCGGGTATGGTGGAATTGGCAGACACGTCGGTCTTAGAAGCCGATGCCGCGAGGCGTGAAGGTTCAAGTCCTTTTACCCGCACCACATTAAATCATCTTTTTAGATGATTTTTTTTTGCATTTATTATTGTTAATTTTTTATGAATATGAAATAATGCATATAAGGAGAAAAGTAAAATGGGTGATATAAAATTTCATTTAAAAGATGGTTCACAGTTTGTGTGTAGAGCAATTGGTGTAGTTAAGTATAAAAATAAAATACTGCTTCAGGGAAGAAAAGGTAAAAATACATGGGGGTTCCCAGGAGGCTCAATATCTTGTTTTGAAAGCTCTGATGAGGCAATAATTAGAGAATTTAAAGAGGAAATCGGTGAGAGGGTTAAAATTAGTAAGCTTTTAGCAATTGTAGAAAACTTCTTTAATTATTTAGTAGAATATAATGTACATCAAATTTCATTTTATTATTTAATTGAATTAGACAATAATAGTGAATTATTAAAAATTAAAGAGTTTAATGGAATAGAAGAAGGAAAAGATTTGATTTTTAAATGGTTTAATCTTGATGATACTAAGACAATAATAAAGCCTAGAGAGATTTTTGAAGAGTTAAAAAAGGTAGATGGTAATATTAAACATATTATATTAAAAGAGATATAAGAAAATTAATAATAAAAAAGAACGGCTATTAGTCGTTCTTTTTGCATAGATTACTAATTGGACATTCATCACATTTAGGTCTATTTGCAATGCAAATTGCTCTTCCATGTAAAACTAACACATGGTTTATCTTTCCCCAATATTTCTTATCAAAGCGTTTTAATAGCTCATTTTCAATTTGTATTTGAGTTTTACCATTTGAAAACCCTATTTTCCTTGATATTCTTGTTACATGTGTATCTACAGCTATTCCTTCGATTTTTCCAAAACACTCTTGTAGTATTATATTTGCAGATTTTCTTCCGATTCCGCAAAGTTTAGTTAAGTCTTCCATTGTATTAGGTACTTTACCATTAAACTCGTCACATACAATTCTTGCACTCTCTATAATAGAATGAGCTTTATTTTTGTAAAAGCCACATGGCCTGATTATATTAATTACATCTTCTATTGAAGCATTTTTAACATCTTCAATAGTTGGAAAACGCTTAAAAAAAAGTGGAGTGATTTCATTTACTCTTTTGTCAGTGCATTGTGCTGCTAAAATTAAAGCAACGACAAGATAAAAAGGACTAGTATAATCAAGTCCACATTTTGCATCTTTATATGTATCAATTAGTATTTTTATTGTTTCTTCACTTTGTTTTTTTGTTTGACTTATATATTTTTTACTCACATTAATTCTCCTAAAACATAGTATATAGTAGTTATTTTACAACAATATATGTTGTTTGTCAAAAAGGAGGATTAGATTTATGTTTACAAGTGGATTTAGAAAAACTATAGGATTATTTTTACTTGCTTTTGGGATAGGAGTAGGAGTGAGTCTTGTTCTTCCTTTTTGGGGCTGGGTAGCAATTTGCGCAATAGCAATTGTTATATTTGGCATAACTTGGCTTTTTTGTTAAAAGGAGGAATAATATATGAAAATAGTAATATATAAACCTGGAAAATTTATGAAGATGATACTTAAATCAATATTCAAAATATAATGTATTGTAATTAATTTACTTAAGTTATATAATATCATTGTAAAATATAATTGTGAAGGAGTAAATTAATATGAAGAAAGCATATGGACTTGTACTTGCAGGTGGAGGAACGAAAGGCGCTTATGAAGTTGGAGCATGGAAAGCTTTAAAAGAGCTTAATATAAATATTACAGCTATTGTAGGTACATCAATAGGTGCAATAAATGGAGCTTTATTTTTACAAGATAATTATGAAAAAATTATAGAGCTATATGATAATATAAAGTTTGAAGATTTAGTTAAAGTCTCTGAGTCAAATAAACTAAGCGAAGGAAATATTTTTAGTAGAGAAAATATAATAAAATTTACAAAAGAATTTGCTAAAAATAAAGGACTTGAAAATACCCCTATGAAAAATTTGATGGAAAAATATATTAATATAGATAAAGTATATAATTCAAAGATTGATTATGGTATTGTAACAACATCACTTGACTTGAAAAATAAATCTTTGGAAGTATTTAAAGATGATATAAGAAAAGAAGAACTCTATGAATATATTTTAGCATCAGCTTGCTTTCCTATTTTTAAGCCACAAAAAATAGGAGATAGACAGTACATCGACGGAGGTATGTATGATAATGTGCCAGTAAATATGCTACTTAATAAAGGGTATGAAAAAATAATAGTAATAGATATATCAAATGGTGGAATAAGTAGAAGAATTCAAAATAAAAATGCGTATATTAAAATAATTAGACCAAATGAAGATCTAGGAAGTATATTTGATTTTGATAGAGCTCGTATTAAGAAGAATATAAAGATGGGATATTTAGATACAATGAAATCATTTAATAAACTACAAGGACACTACTATTATTTTGATAAAAGAGATTTTGAAAAATTTATCGATGTATTTAGTCTAAAGACAATATATGGATTAGAAACAGCTGCTAAATTATATGATATAGAGCTATATAAAGTATATAATTATAAAAACTTTTTGTCTGAATTATATAGCGTACATAATGTATATCTTAATGAATATAATAAATTGAAAAATGGAGTTTCTGATATTTTTGAGTATATAAAGAGTAAGAAAAATATTCAAAACATTATAAATAAAAAAATGATTCTTTGCCTTTTTATAGATATTGTTACTTTACAGCCAAAGTATAATAAGAACAAAATTATAAAGAAATTTTTTAGTGAATATAAAGAGGCAGGAGAAGCAATGGTAGAGTTAGTAAATTATATGAATAGGTAAGAAGAGTAAATACTCTTCTTTTTTTATATAAAAAAAAGAAACCACAATATGGTTTCTAATTTATATTCTTTCAACTTTTCCACTTCTTAAACATCTAGTACAAACATTCATTTTTCTTGGTGTTCCGTTATCATTTACTTTTACAGATTGTACATTTGGTTTAAATGTTCTTGAAGTTCTTCTGTGAGAGTGACTCACTTGCATTTGATAATTAACTTCTTTTTCACATATTTCACATTTTGCCATTTTATAAGCCTCCTTTTTTGTTCGAATAAATCAATTACTCACATATTTTAACATAATTATTTCAAATAATCAAGTTTTATTAATAGAAATTAGTAAAAAAATAAGGTAATTATAAAAATTACCTTATTTTTCCTATACTAAAATTATAATAGATTAAACTCTAACAATTTTTCCTGTTATTTGATCTTCTAAAGAAGAACCATTTAAGAAACCACCACTTAATACAATAGTATTACCATCTTTTAAGTAGTCTTTTTCTTTTAAAACTTCTAGACCTTTGTTAAGAAGTGTAGAGAAGTCTTTTTCTCCTTCAATAAGTATTGGAGTTACATTTTGCTCTATAGCCATGTGTCTGTAAGCTTTAACACTTGGTGTTATAGCATATATTGGACAACCTATTCTAAAGCTTGAAAGAATAGAAGCAGTGTTTCCATCTTCTGATACAGCTACAACTGCATCTGCATTAGAAAATAGTGCTGAGCAACATACAGCAAAATTTGCTTGTTTTTTAGGATCTTGTTTTTCATATTCACAATCACAAGCTTTAAGTAAATTTGATTTTTTAAATCTTTTCCAATAATGAATCTCTTTTTCTGTAGCGTTTGCTATCTTAGTCATTGTCTCAACACAGTTTAGTGGATAGTCACCTTGAGCTGATTCACCAGAAAGCATAATAGCAGAAGTTCCATCATAAATTGCATTAGCAACGTCAGATACTTCAGCTCTTGTTGGTCTAGGATTTTTTTGCATTGATTCTAACATTTGAGTTGCAGTAACAACTGGTTTTCCGGCTTTAATACATTTTTTTATCATCATTTTTTGTGCTGCTGGAACTTCTTCTTCAGGGATTTCAACTCCTAAATCACCACGAGCAACCATTATTCCATCTGTAACTTTTAGAATTTCATCAAAGTTATCTAGACCTTCTTGATTTTCTATTTTAGAAATGATTTTGATATGATTTTCTCCGCAAGAATCAAGATATTCTTTCATCTCTATAACATCTTGAGGTTTTCTAATAAATGATGCAGCAATGAAATCAAAATCGTTTTCAACTGCAAATTTTAAATCAGATTTATCTTTTTCAGTCATAGCTTTTAGTTGTAATTTTGCTCCAGGAACGTTAACACCACGTCTTCCTTTTAAAACAGCTGAGTTTTGGAAAGTACATTTAATTTCATCTCCGTTTATTTCGTCGATTAATAAATCAACTAAACCATCATCAATTAAAATATGTCCACCAACCTCAACATCTTGTGGTAGACCTTCATAGTTTACATATAGAAGATCTTTTGTTCCTTCAACTTCTTTAGTTGTTAAAGTTATTTTATCTCCCTTTGTAAAACTCATTTTTGTGTTTTGATCACTTCCAAAAGATCCTGTTCTAATTTCTGGTCCTTTTGTGTCAAGCATGAAAGCAACATTAGTTCCAAGTTCTGCGTTAATTTCTCTTAATGTTTTAACTTTAGCTAAGTGTTCCTCATGATCTCCATGTGAGAAGTTTAATCTCATTACATTCATTCCAGCTTTGATTAAAGATGTTAAAACTTCTTTATCTTGGCTAGCTGGTCCAATTGTACAAACAATTTTAGTTTTTTTCATCTTTTACATCTCCTTATTCTAAAATTACAAAATATTTTAAGCTTACTATAAATATTTTGCCTAATGCAATTATTAGTATACATTTTAAGAGCCTAAAAGTCAATATTAAATGACGAAAAAAGATGAAAAATAAAAGAATATAAAAGGCATAAATATTGAAAAAGTAGCCAAAATATAGTATAATATTAAACATAATGTTATTAAGATAAAATTTAAATTAAAATATAAAAAACGAGGTGTATTAAATGGGAGTAAAAAATACAGCATTTTTTTTAGATTTAAAGACTTTAGATAAAAAGGGAGATGAAAAACTAAAGGACTTTGCTAAAAAAGAAGATTTAGAAGTAAAAGATATTATAAAAATAATATATAATGAAGCAAATAGAATAGATGAAAAAGATAAAGTAAAAGTTACTTTTAAAGTTATTGATGATGATGATGATACTTTTAGAATTATTGTAGAACATGCAAATATAAAATATAAAGGTACTATAATTTATCCATTTGAAGGGATTAAATCTAAAGATTTTGAGCTTTCTTTAGACTCTGTTTTTGGAAAGATTACACTATATAATAAGAAAGAAGACTGTGATAAAATTACAGTTACAATTGATGGAGTTTCTTTAGATATATTCTCAATGACATATAAAAAAGCAAAAGAGTATTTAAAAGATATATGTGATAGAAAAGAAAAGGGAGGATATATTGAATTTCCAGATGCAATATGCTTTAAAAGATATGGAGTAAAAATTAATTCTCAAAAAGATGATAACGCAGATATAAAAGTCGATGCTCCTGTAGCAAGTATAGATGTATATAACAAAGAGGAATTTTTCAAAGAATATTATTTTGAAGAAAAAGAAGAGCAAAAGTATGATGTAAATATACCGCTTCCAGATGAATATAATTATGAAAAAAATAAAAGAAAGCCAAAAAATATAAAGGTGGAAAATTCATCTGATAGTAATATAAATGAAGATATTGAAATTGAAATAGAGCTTCCACAAGAAGAAGCAAAGCCAAAAGTAGAATTAGCAGAGCAAATCGAGAAAAAAGAGGAAATAAATGAAGTAGATAAAAGACAAGCTGAGCTTGATATGATAAAAGCAAAGCAAGATGCCGAGCTTGAGAGAGTTAAAGAAAAATTAAAAAGAGAGCTAGAAGAGCAATTAAACGATAGTATTAAAAAGTATGATGAGCAAAATGAAAAAAGAATTAAAGAGGAAAACGAGGAAATAGTAAAGGAAACAAAAGCGGATAGTTTAGACACTATAGATAAAAAAGACGATGATGAAATAAATGAAATTGCCCAAGAATTTGAAGTAGAAGATGAAGAAGAGCAAAAACAAGAAGAAATTCAAACGCAAATAGTAGAAAATACAGATGCTGTTAAAGAAGAAAATAAATTTGAAACTATAGATAC
>CALXAR010000001.1 GCA_944386345.1 uncultured Clostridia bacterium | reverse complement strand
AGTCAAGATAAAAAGGAAAGAAGACTTGCAGAGCTAAGAGAAAAAGCAATAATGGACGAGATGGCAATAAGAGATAGTGGATATAATGACGGATTTGCAGAGGGAAAAAAAGATGGACTAGAAGAAGGAATAAAAGAAGGAATAAAAGAAGGAATAAAAGAGGGTATAAAAGAAGGTATGAAGCAAGGAGTAAAAGATGGTAAAAAAATAAGAAACATAGAAATTGCTAAGGAGATGTTAAAAGAAAATTTAGATTTAGCACTCATTTCTAAGATAACAGATTTAAGTATTGACGAGATAAAAAAGTTAAAATAATTAAATGAATAAACTAACGCTTAACATTTACTAAAGCGTTAGTTTTTAGATAGTATAAATAGTGTAGAATTTATTTATAAACTATGATATAATTTTTATGTAAAAAATGGAGGTATAGTTTATGAAAAGATTAGAGGACTATATTGAGAGTGTAAAAGATTTTCCAAAGCAGGGAATTATTTTTAGAGATGTTACATCTTTACTCGCTGATAAGGATGGATTAAAGCTTGCAATTGATAAGCTACAAGAACTAATTAATGATATAGATTTTGATGTTGTAGTTGCACCAGAGTCTAGAGGATTTATCTTTGGTATGCCTATAGCATATAATTTAAACAAGGCTTTTGTGCCTGTAAGAAAAAAAGGTAAACTACCAAGAGAGACTATTTCACAAGAGTATAATCTTGAATATGGTACAGCAGTATTACAAATACATAAAGATGCAATAAAACCTGGGCAAAAAATTGTAATTATTGATGATCTTATTGCAACTGGAGGAACAATAGATGCAATGATAAAAATGATAAATAGCCTTGGGGGAAAAGTTGTAAGAGTCTGTGGACTAATTGAGCTTGTAGATTTAAAAGCAAGAGAATTATTAAAAGATATAGATATAAGATCTTGTATAACATATAAAGGAGAGTAAAATGAAAAAAATTGGAATAATTGCTGCGATGAATGAGGAGATGCAGGAAATAAAGAAGATAATGGATAATTTAACTGAAAAAGTAATCTTTGATTTGGTTTTTTATATAGGAACTATTGAGGATAGAGAATGTGTACTAGTTGAATGTGGTATTGGTAAGGTAAATGCTGCAAGAACTACACAGATTTTAATAGATAATTTTGATATTGAATTTATTGTAAATATAGGAACTGCAGCTTCTACAAATGAAAAGCTAATTATAACTGATGTTGTAATAGGTGAAAAGTTTGTTGAGTATGATTTTGATATAACAGCATTTGGACATGAAAAAGGCTATATAACAGGACTTGGGAAATATACACAGTCTGATAAACAATTGGTTGAAAAATGTAAAGCTGTCATGGATGAAATTGATACAAGTAATAGTTATAAAGTATATATAGGAACAGTGGCATCAGCAGATATGTTTTGTACCGATAAAAAATTAGCAAAAAAATTATATGAGGAATTTGACGCTATTTGTGTTGAAATGGAAAGCGCTGCTGTTGCTCACATATGTACATTAGATAAAATACCATTTATTGTTATAAGGAGTATTTCAGATAGTCCAAATGGAAATAATAATATAGAGTTTGATGAGTATTTAAAAATTGCTTCAAAAAGAGGAGCGCAGTTTTTAAAAGAATTGATAAAGAAGTAAAGCTTAAACGAAGCTTTACTTCTTTTGTTGTAATCTGTCGATAATAGTGCTATAATATATAGCGTACATTTTTTTAATTTTACTCATAAATTTATGAGTATGGTACACCTTAGAATAATTTTTAAGGAAAGGAAGGATGCTTTTGATACAAAATATTGTATTTATTGCTATTGGCTTTTTTATGCTCATGTTAGGAGCTCAGTGGCTCGTTGATGGAGCTAGTACTTTTGCAAGAAAGTATCATATACCAGAGATTATAATTGGACTTACAATTGTATCAATTGGTACATCTATGCCTGAGCTTATGGTAAGTTTAACTTCAGCTATTGGTGGACATGCCGATATATCTATTGGAAATGTAATAGGTAGCAATCTTTGTAATTTAATGCTTATACTAGGACTTACATCTTTAATTGTACCTCTTGTTTTTTCAAAAACTACAAAAAAATATGATATACCTATAATGATTTTTTCGACGGTAATTGTTTTTTTAGTAGCAAATATCGGTGAAACTATTAGTAGAGTAGATGGTTTATTACTATCTATTGTATTTATAGTTTTTATATTGTATACTATAAAACTTGCCCAAAAATCTATGTCAAATAATACTAGTAAGAGTAATGTTACAAAAAAAGATCTTGGAATATCAATTTTAAAAGTTATACTAGGAATTATCTTGCTAAAGTATGGCGCAGATATAAGTGTAGATAATGCTGTTAGTATCGCAAAAGTATTAGGTGTGTCAGAAAAAGTAATTGGTGTAACAATTGTTGCAATAGGTACAAGTTTGCCCGAGCTTATAACTTCAGTTGTTGCTGGGATAAAGGGTGAAATTGATATAGCTATAGGAAATATAGTAGGCTCTAATATATTTAATTTATTATTTATATTAGGGGTGTCATCTATAATTACACCAATTTCATATAGTCTGTCATATAATACAGATTTCTTACTATTAATTTTTGTTAGTTTTCTATTACTAGCATTTGCGTATTTTGGAAGAAAAAATACAATGACAAGATTAAATGGAATAATTTACCTTTTAATCTATAGTGGATATATAGCATATTTAATAATATAGAGTTTCTATAAATAGAAACTCTTTTTTTCTCTTTTATAATATTTTTAGTTATGATATAATATACTGTATGTTTAGGAGATGAAATGATGGAGAATATAGATTTATTTAACTCAAATACAACACCATATTTAGGAGTTGTACTTGCTATAATATCAGTTATTCCTATATTGTTTACATATACTTTCTTTAGGCCAAAATTTAGAAAAAAGATAAAAGATAAGAAGATAAAGATTTTAGGCTTAGTTAGTAAATTTATTTATGTATTAAATTTAATATTTTTAGTTATAAAAACTGAACTGTTTGATATAAAAAATGCAGATTTGTGGTTTGGAATAATGTGTTTTTTCTATATAATTTATTATGAATTATATATTAGATATATTATAAGAGGAAGAGCTGAAAAAGAATTATATAGTAGATTTTTCTACATTAAGGTACCACTATTTTTATCAATGTCTCTTTCTTTAGTTTTTGCAGGAATATGGGTAGGAGATATTATTTTAATTATTATTTCAGTAATATTTTTGGGTATAAATACATATACTGAGTATAACAAATATATTAAGTATTATACAGAGTATAGAGATTTATATGATAATAATAGAAAGCCAGTAAATAAAAAAATGCTAAAGGATGGTATTCAACCTAAAGGCTTAAAATATGTAACTGTTGTTGTATTTATTTTTAATCCAAAAAATAAAAAATGGTTGATGCAAAAAAGAACAAAAGATAAAGGTGGAAAATGGGCTACTACATCTGGACATCCAGTAAGTGGTACAACAAGTATTCAAGGTATGATTACAGAAATAAAAGAAGAGCTCGGTTTAACTGTACAGGAAAAAGAGCTTAAACTAATTACAACTGTCCAAAGGAAGAAGAAGTTTGCTGACATTTATTATCTAGAAAAGATAATTGATATTAATGAGGTTAAAATACAAAAAGAAGAGGTAGATGATATAACTTGGATGAGCGATAAAGATATAGAAGACTTTTATAATGAGAATAAATTTAAAAAGACTCATTATAATTATTATAAAGCGTTAGTTTCTTCTATGAAAAAATAAAGATACATAATAATTTCATTTTAGTAAAAAATATGGATATAATTATATATTAAATCAAATAATATTATTATATGAGCTTATGTTAATAGTATAAATTTAGTAAAGTAATCTAAAAATGTAGATTTTTAAAATACTTTATGATATTATAGTACGTAATAGGAGGAACACTATGGAAAATAATGTAGATAATAAAAAATTAATTGAGTTAATAGAAAAACTTAAAGAAGAAAAAACAATGGAAGTGCAAAATCAGGTTATATCAGAAATCTTAAAATCTAGATTTTTATGTCCTGTTATATTAGAATCTGCTCCTAAAGGTGGAGGAAAAATAGAAATTAATAAGAACACTAAAATACAGTTTTCTATTATAAAAACTAAAGATGAAAAAACTTTTTTAATTGCATTTACAAGTGATGAAGAAGTAAATAAGTGGCAAAAATCTAAAGTCCAGCAGTCAATAATATATACTTTTGAAGACTATGCAATGATAATTACTAATAATGATAATATAGATGGTTTTGTAATTGATCCTAAGGGATGTAATATAGCTATTACAAAGGAAATGATAAAAGAAATAAAAAGCAATATAACTCAAGAGACTGTTTTAGAAAAGGATTCTACTGTAGAACTTGGAATGCCAAAAGAATATCCTCATGAACTAGTAAAAAAATTATGTGATTTATTCTTAAATATGCCAAAAGTAAAAAAAGCATATTTAATGCTAATGACAAAAAATGAAAAATTAAGTTATTTAGTTATAATTGATGCAGATGGAGAAGAGAAAGAATGCTTTAATACAATTGCTAGTGCAGCAATACCTTTTTTAAATAGTATGCCATTAAATCTTTTACCAGCAAATACTGATTTGGGAAAAAAAGCAATGGAAAAATTTACTCCGTTTTATAACAAAGAATAAAAAAAAGAGTTAATCTAAAATAAATTAGATTAACTCTTTTTTTCTTTGTTTAATGTTATTTTATTACCGTTTTTTATTATAAAACCATCTTCATGTAGAGATTTGAGTTCTCTCATCATTGCACTTCTATCTACACTTAAATAATCGGCAAGGTCGGTATATGACATTGGTATAAGAAAAGTATTAGAGGATAAACTTTTAGAAAGTGAATCAAAATATGACTGTAGTTTCCCTCTTATACTTCTTTTTGTTAAAAGCTTAATTCGTATATTTTGAGTTATAATTTTATTTGTTAATAGACTTAATAAAATGGAATTTAGTTCCTCATGAAATTTACATGAATTATTACATTTTTTGGCTATGTCTTCATATAAAAAATATATAACTTCACAATCTGTCTTAGCAACAACAAAGATTTCATTACTATTTTTTATTGGAAAGAAAAGTTCTCCAAAGATATCCTGTTCTTTTAGAGTCTCAATTATAGTTTTATTTCCATTAACATCGTATCTTATTATATCAGCTTTCCCTTTTTTTAAAATACAAAATTGATTCCTATTTTTTATATAAGTTGTTATTGTGTTATTTTTTAATACTTTTTTGCTCTGAGCTTTAGAGCAGAAATTTTGTAATTGTTGTGTAAACTCTTTTATCTCAAAGTTGCTATACACTCAATCACCTCCAAATTTATTTCATTATACTATAAAATTTTCAAAAAATAAATACTACATTTTTGTAATGTAAATGATATAAAATCGCTAAGTCTTGCTGTAGCTATAATACAAGTTTTGACAAAAAATGTAGAGTTGTTTTTTGTTGCAATTGCAACAGAATTTAAAATGAACGGATGTATAATATTTTTGTATAAAAAATCGAGAGGGAGGAATTGTAAATGAAGGTAATAAAAAGAGATGGAAGAGTTGTAGATTATGATAGAGAAAAGATTGCAGCTTCAATACAGAAGGCAAACGAAGAGGTACAAATAGAACAAAGAGCAAACAGAGATAATATAAAGCTAATTATGAAATCTGTAGAGGAATTAGATAAAAATAGAATATTAGTTGAGGATATACAAGATATAGTTGAGCAAAAGCTAATAGAGCAAGATAAGTGTGAATTGGCTAAGAGGTACGTTGATTATAGATATGAGAAAAATTTAGAGCTTAATGATATCGTAAATATAAATATGTAGTGATTACAGAATATATATTGTATATAGTTGATGTATATTTTACATTTCTCTATTATTATTTATTGAATAAAAAAATCATATAATGTATAATCATATTTGGGAGTGATATTAGTGAGAGTTTATCCAAAAACAAGTAGTGATTTTGAAGGATTAGATAAATTAGAGCCTTATGTAGATAGATATAATGGTATTGAGTTGCAATTTTTTAATGAGAATGGAAATATGGCACCATTTGATTTTAAAAGTGTGGTTGAAAAGCTATTAAATAGGACGCCTAATATAAAAGAAATAACAATTCATCCACCACTAAACTTATATGAGATAGAATGTATAATAAGTAAAGATATAAATATTATTAAATCTCAATTGAAAACAATGGTTAAATTGTCAAGAAAATATAATATAAAGATGAATATTGTATATCATACTTTAATTAATTTTGAAGCACATAAGGAGCTTACTTTATCAAAAATAGAAAAATTACTAAAAATAATAGAAGGAGAAAATGTTACAATTCTACTAGAAAATCTTTTTATGTTTTTTGAGAAGAGATGTACAGTATATGAGATAGCTAATTATTTTAATCATCCAAATTTAAAAGTCTGCTTTGATATTTGTCATCTGCATTGTAGAGCAAATATAAATAAACAAGATGTTTTAGAATATGCTAAGGAGTATTTGAATCCAGAATATTGTAAAAAGTATACATATCAAGTTCATTTTTCTTATACTGCAAATAATGATGGCTATGTAGATAAGTCAACTCATGGTATAGTTCATCCTAATATAGAAGAATTAGAAAAGGATTTGAAAATACTACATGATTACAACATGACAAATTGTAATTATATTACAGAAGTTTCAGAGAAAAATTATTTATTAAGAGAAGATCAAATTAGAGAATTAATTATGTTAGAGAGTGTTAAAAATTAAGATTAACAAATAAAGAGGGATAGTAAATTTTTATTATTATCCCTCATATTATTATTTTTGCATCTCTTTTTCTTTATTTAATATTTTTTCTATTTCTTTAAATCTTTTTACTTTAGCTGTAGTAGTTTTTATCATTTCTTCATCAGTTAAAAATAATTTCTTTATATATTTATATGTTGGAAGAGTAGTGTTTATTTTCTTTATATCTTTCCATACAATATCATATAATTCGTCATAAGATATATTATTCATATGAGTTTGAACATACTCTTTGTTATATTGTATTTCTACAGAAATAACTAAGTCATCTTCCTTAGGATATCCAAATACCATTGATTCTGCAACATATGGTAAATTATTAACTAGTATTTCAAGTTCTTCTGGAAATATATTTTTCCCATTTTTTAGAACTATAACTGTCTTCTTTCTGCCACTAATTACTAAATCACCATTCTCATTAAAATATCCTAAGTCTCCAGTATAGAACCATCCATCTTTTAGTACTTCTTTTGTTGCTTCTTCATTTTCATAATATCCAAGCATTATATTTGGACCTTTAGCTTTTATTTCTCCGATTCCATGTTCATCAGGATTATCTATTTCAATTTCTATACCATATAGAGGAATTCCAACAGTACCTGGTGCAAAGTGAAACATATTTTCTGCAGCAAGAACAGGAGATGTTTCTGTTAATCCATACCCTTGTAAAGCAGTTATTCCTAATGTTTTAAAACCATTTTCTACATCTTTGTCAAGAGCTGCTGCTCCACTTACAACAAGTCTAACACTTCCACCTAATTGATCAATAATTTGCTTGAATAATTTTCTACGAATATCAATATGAAATTTTAATAGAAAATTAGAAATCTTGCCACCAATATTTACTATCTTTTCTTTATTTTGTTTTTTTACTTCAAGCATAATTTTTTTATACATAGCTTCAAGAATTAAAGGAACACATACAAATACTGATACCTTATATTCTTGCAAGTTTTTTTGTACATATTTTAGTCCATCACAAAAAGTTGTGCATACGCCATTATGTAAGAATAAGAGTAGTGCAGTAGAGCCAAATGTATGATGAAATGGTAAGAATGCAAGAGAAACATCTGTGTCATAAAATTCTATCATACAATCTAATTGATATATATTTGATAAAATA
Source organism: uncultured Clostridia bacterium (assembly GCA_944386345.1). Classification (GTDB taxonomy): domain Bacteria; phylum Bacillota; class Clostridia; order TANB77; family CAG-465; genus CAG-465. The sequence goes on along the minus strand of CALXAR010000001.1, from coordinate 57,019 downwards.
TTATCTTGAGAAAGCATAACAGCTTTAGATATTGATGTTGTACCAGATGTAAACAGTATAATTGCCATAGCATACGGGTCTATAGTATATTCAAATACATCTGTTTTTCCTGACTCTAATTCTTTTTTTCCAATCTCTTTGATATTATCTATTGTTGTATATCCATAGTCATTTTCTCTCATACAAATAAAGAATGAAAGACCTGTTTTTCCGTCTTCTTGTATTTGCTTAATTTCATCTGCATATTGACTATCAAAAATTATACAGTCTGTTTTGCTTCTGATTAGTAACGATTCTATTTCATCTTGCTTTAGTCCTTTGTCAAGAGGTACAGATATTCCTACAGAAGATAAAACAGTAAGATAAGATAGAGCCCATTCATAACTATTTTTCCCTATTATAGCAATACGTTTATTTTTTAGTCCTTGATTTATAAGACCTTGCCCAAAGCTATCTACATCTTCCTTTAGTTTTTTATATGTTATATATTTATACTTTGGATTCTTTTCTATCTTTTCTTTAATAATAAATGCATTCTTGTCTGGAAATTTTTTTGCACTATCTTCGACTATTTCTCTAAAATTTTTGAGCTTTTTTGCATTTTTATATATAATTTCATTGTTTTTCAACTCGGTTACCTCCTAATATAATTGTATTATACTATCTTTTAATTAGCTTTGTCAATTGACCTAGTGGTCGACTTGTTAATCTTTAATAAATTATTATTGTATAATATCTATTATTATGATATTATATCTTAAGAAAATTGGAGGAAAAAGCTATGAATATTGAGTATGAAATAAGAGTGTTAGAGATTGATAAAGAGCAACTAGTAAACAAACTAAAAGAGCTTGGAGCAACTTTTAAAGGAAAATATGAACAAAAAAGATATGTATATGATATTATACCCAAATGTGATGGAAAATGGCTAAGACTTAGAACTAATGGAAAAGAGACCACTTTAACATATAAATCAGTAGAGAAAAACTCTATAGATGGAACAAAGGAGCTTGAAATTAAAGTTGATGATTTTGAAAAAACAAATGAGCTTTTAAAAACAGCTGGGATACTTCCAAAAGGTTATCAAGAAAACAATAGAACACAGTATGTTTTAGATGGTGTAGAGATAGATATTGATTCTTGGCCCCTTATTCCTACATATGTTGAAATTGAAGGAAAAGATGAAGAGAGTGTAAATAAAATATTAAAGAAATTAGACTTGCAAGATAAGCAAGTTACAGCTCTAGATGTACAGAGTGTTTATGAAAAAATATATAATATAGATATTTCAAAAATAGAAGTGTTAAAGTTTTAGGAGGAATATAATGAATTACAGAGATTGTCTAAAAGACGTGTTACCATATGTACCAGGAAGAAGTGAAGAAGAAATAAAAAGAGAATATGGATTAGATAAAGTTGTAAAAATAGCTTCTAATGAAAATCCATATGGACCTACTCCTGCAATAGGTAAGTTTATTGGAAAAATAAATTATGAGATATATCCAGACAACTATGTTACTAATCTTAGAGAAAATTTAGCAAAAGAGCTAGATGTTTCACAGGATTTTTTACTTTTTGGAAATGGGTCAGTAGAGATTATTCAGATGATATCAAGAGTATTGTTAGATGAAGGAGATAATATTATAACTGAGTTACCGTCCTTTTCCAGCTATTTTTCTGAAGCAAAAATTCAAAATGCAAATATAAAGACAATTAGATATAACAACGAGTATAATTTTAACTTAGAAGATATGATACCTCTTATAGATAAAAAAACCAAAATTATATACATTACTAATCCAAATAATCCCTTAGGTACAATTATTGAAAGTGATAAATTAGAGAAATTTATAAAAAAAGTACCTAGTAATATACTAATAGTTATTGATGAAGCATATTTTGAGTTTGTAAGAGATGAAAAATATAAAAGTGCAATAGGACTTGTAAAAGATTATAGTAATGTTTGTGTATTAAGAACTTTTTCCAAGGCTTATGGACTAGCAGCATTAAGAATTGGGTATGTAGTAGCAGATAAAAAAGTTATTACAGAACTTGAAAAAGTAAGAGTTCCTTTTAATACATCTAGTATTTCGCAGATATGTGCAGGACTAGCTTTAAAAGATAAGGAATTTATGAGAAACTCTGTAGAAAAGATACATGATACAATAGATTATATGTATAGAAAATTAGATGATATGAATATAGAGTATATAAAAACTCAAGCAAATTTTATTATGATAAATTTAAATAAAAAATCTGATATTGGCGCCCAAGAGCTAATAAAAAGAGGTTATATTGTAAGAGGAGGATTTCCTCTTATGGATAATTGGGTAAGAGTTAGTATTTCTACATATGAAGATATGGAAGGATTTATTTATGCATTAAAAGAGGTGATAAAATGAAAATTGGTTTTTTAGGACCACAAGGCTCATATTCTTTTGATGCCGCAAAAAAGTATAAAAAAATAGATGACGAGCTTGTAGAGTATAGTACTATATTTAAAGTTATAGATGCACTTGAAAAAAATAAGATAGATGAATGTATTGTGCCAATAGAAAATGCAATACAGGGTAGTGTTTTAGATACAATTGATTCTATATTTAAATATAAAGATATATATATAATAGATGAAATAATTTTAGATATTAATCATAAGTTGATGTCAAAAACAAAAAATATAGAAATAGCAAAGATATACTCTCATCCACAAGCATTAGCGCAGTGTAGGAATTTTTTAAATAATAATTATGGTAATGTTGAACAAGTACCAGTATCTAGTACGTCTTATGCGGCAAAACTTGCTTCAAATGAGGCTAATACTGCATGTATATGTAATGATTCATGTGGAAAAATATATAATTTAGTTGTACTTGAAGATAATATTCAAGATATAGATAGCAATCAAACTAAGTTTATAGTTTTATCTAAAGAAAAAAATACTAGAGATACTAATAAGACATCAATTATTTTTTCTACTAAAGATGAGCCTGGGGCTTTATATAAAATTTTAGGTATCTTTTCTGTAAATGAAATTAATTTGACAAAAATAGAGTCAAGACCTGCTAAGACAAGACTTGGTGAGTATATGTTTTTTGTCGATATTGAAGGCGATGAAAAGAGCGACAATATTAGTAGAGTATTAAGTAGTATGAAAGAATTTTGTGAAGAATTTAGAGTTATAGGTTCATACTAAAAAAAGCAAAAATATATTGCTAAATGATATTTCATGATATATAATTTATTTGTAAAGGAAAGGGATATATATGAAAAATAAAAAAAAGACATTCTTTTCTAAAGCAATTATTTATTTAATAAGCTTAATTTTTATTTTTCTTATCACGGTATTTGCAACTAAATACTATTTTTATGATAGTGATTATGCAGTAGAAGAGACTGATTTAACTGGTATATCTATTGATGGAATAAAAATTGGAATGAATATTAATGATATAGATTTATCTAAATATACTAAAATAGATGAAGTCGTAGATAAATGTAACTATAACTTTGAAGAAATAAGCTTTAAAACAGATTCTAAGAATATAATTACATATATCGTAGCAAGCTTTAAAAAAACTGATTTGATAATAAATGATAAAAATAAAGCTGAGATATCCAAAGTAAATGATATTTGGGACGAGCTAGGAGATAATTATAAAACAGAAATATACAAGCCGGAAGAGAATAATTATTGGAAAATTTCAAGATATGTTGATAAAGAAAATGATGTATATTTTGGAATTATATTTTCAAGATATAATAATGAAATATTAAATATAATACTATCTGATGAAAGAAATAGGTCTTAAAACATCTAAGTTTTCTTAGATGTTTTTCTTGATTTTTATACACATGTATGTTATATTAGCATGTGGAATGGAGGTATGATAGTTATGAATAATTATTACGACGTGATTGTGGTTGGAGCAGGTCCAAGTGCCGTGTTTTTGGCATATGAGATGATAGCTTTACACTCAGCTAAAAAGGTTTTACTAATTGAGCAAGGAAAGAGCGTTGAAAAAAGGAAATGTCCAATAGAAACTACTGGTAAATGTATACATTGTAAACCAATGTGTAATATTACATGCGGATTTTCTGGAGCGGGAGCTTTTTCAGACGGAAAACTATCTTTATACAATAAAAATGATGATCATTTACATGTAGGTGGTATATTACATGAATATATTGGTGTAGAAAACACTAAAAAACTTATTGATTATACAGATAGCATTTATCTTAAGTTTGGCGCAGATACTCATTTAGAAGGAACAGAATTTAAAGAGGAAGTTAAAAAAATTTGTGATAAAGCAAAAAAAGAGAATATAACATTAATTGATATTCCAATTAGACATTTAGGGACAGAGAAAAGTCACGAGTTATATTATAAAATTGAGAAATATTTGCTTGAAAATGGAATAGATATTATGTTTGATACTGTAGTAAAAGACTTAATTGTCGAAGATAATAAAGTAAAGGGAGTTAGAATTCAAAAATCAAAGGATTATGTTGATTTAAAAGATAACGAGGAAGTACTTTATTCTAATAATGTTGTTTTAGCTGTTGGAAGAAAAGGAGCTAATTGGCTTGTTAATATGTGCGATAGACACAATATAAAGACATCTAGTGGAACTGTAGATATAGGAATTAGATATGAATTGCCAGATAAAGTAATGGAAAACATAAATAATTATATGTATGAGGGAAAATTTATTGGTAGAGTCGGAAGATATAAAGACAAAGTTAGAACATTTTGTCAAAATCCAAGTGGATTTGTATCAACAGAAGTATATGATCACGATATTACTCTTGTAAATGGTCATTCATATAAAGAAAAGAAAAGTACAAATACAAATCTTGCTATTCTTGTATCACACAATTTTGATTATCCTTTTAACAAACCAATTGATTATGGAAGAAATATTGCAAAGAATTTAAATGAAATTGGTGCTGGGAAGATTGTTGTTCAAAGACTAGGTGATATATATAGAGGTAAGAGGACATGGAAAGAAGAGCTTGAAAATAATTCTGTTGTTCCAACATTAAAAAGTGCACAGCCAGGTGATCTAACTTTTGCAATTGGATATAGAACAATGACTAATATACTTGAGTTTATACAATCTATGGATAAAATAGTAGAAGGATTTGGTGCACCTGACAACTTACTATATGGCCCTGAAATTAAGTTTTATAGTAATAAGGTAAAAATTAATGATAGGTTTGAAACAAGTGTTAAAGGGCTATATTCAATTGGTGATGGTGGAGGAATGACAAGAGGTCTAATGATGGCTTCGTGTTCTGGAGTCCAAATGGCAAGATTTTTAGAGGAGGAAAAGTAATATGAATGTAGAAGTTGGAAAAAAATATAGACATTTTAAAGGTCATATAGTTGAGGTTATTGCTATAGGTACTAATACAGAAACAATGGAAGAAATGGTTGTATATAGGCATCTAGAACAAAATAAGATATGGATTAGACCTTATGATATGTTTGTAGATGCTTCAGATATAAGTACAAGAAAAGATAATGTAACAGGACAAAAAACAAGATTTGAAGAATATGATGATTAAAAAAGGTAAGATGTATTAATCTTACCTTTTATGATACACTAATCAAGTAGGAGATGATTATATGATAAAAATAGTTATGGCAACAAATAATAACGGCAAGATTAAAGAGCTAAAATCAATGCTAAGTGATAATTTTTGGGTTATGTCACAAAGGGAGGCTGGAATTAAAGACTTAAATGTTGATGAAAATGGAATGACTTTTGAGGAAAATGCTATAATAAAAGCAAATTCTATAAAAGACATTATAAGAAATAGTGCATATATAATAGCAGAAGATTCTGGTATATGCATAGATTGCCTAAATGGATATCCTGGTGTAAAGACAAAAAGAGCGGCTTTAGAAGAATTAAATTTACAAGCTACAGATTATGAAAGAAATGAGTTTTATATAAATAAAGTTGCAAATAATAATAATAGAAAGATTGTATGGCAGACAGTTATAGCACTTATAGATTTAGAGGGCAAAATAAAGACTTTTACTGGAGAAGTGGAAGGAGTAGTTGCAAAAGAACAGGCAGGAGACAATGGCTTTGGATTTGATGCAATGTTTTTTATCCCACAAGAGAAAAAAACATTAGCTCAATTAACTGATAAAGAAAAGGAAAGATATAGTGCAAGAAAAATAGCTGTTGAAAAATTAGTGAAATATTTAGAAGAAAATAATTTATAAAATCAAAAAAATATTTTGAATTTTTATTCTTTATGATATACTATAAAATATAGAGATTATGGAGGAATTGTATGAATAGTAAAAAGGGAATTTCAAAAATAGCACTTATAATTATAATTTTGGTTGTAATAATAATAATTGCTGTAGGTACTTTTTTAACAATATGGCTTATTCAAAGAAATAATGCTCCAACAGAAGAAGTAGAATTATATGAGGAATATGTAGAAGGTGAAGGCTTTGTTGGAGATGAAGATTTAGAAGGTGAAGAGATGACACCTCTTGAAGATGGGCTTAAGGAGTATAGAAATGATGAGTTGGGTATTAGATTTGGATATTTAGAAGATTTACCTTTACCAGTTGATGTAGAAACAGAGGATGGTACATATGTTTCAACAATGGAAAATGATGAAAATAATACTGCAGTAGTTTTAAGAGTAGGAAAAATTGATGTTTCACAAGGAGATATAGATCACATTGAGAAACAAAAAGAGGCATTAACACAAGAATTGATAAGAGCTGAGACTGTTGTTGTCGAAGAAGAAGTTGATGGAAAAATGGTAGAAAAAACTATAGTTCCAGAAAAGGTCTCTGATATTGAGACTTCATATTCTTTGCTTGCAGATCAATTGGCTGTAAGATTTACCTATACAGAAAACGGACTTCAAGCTACAAGAATACTTACTATAAAAGATAATTATGTGTTCTCTTTAACATATAAAGCAGAACCTGATAATTATAGAAAATCAGATGAAGATAAAGTATTTAATAGCTTTGAGTTTATAACTAAAATAGACGAAACAGAGAAAACAGAATTAAATACAGTATATATTAATGATAAAGAATATACTTTACCAATTAGACAAACTCAAATGGAAGGCTTAACAATAGATTCTAAATATGCAACTCAAAAATTAAATCCAAATTATTTTACAATTGTTTCATTATATGAAGCACAACAACCAAAATATAGTGCTTATGTATATAATGCAAAAGCAAGTATTGATGATATTGGAGAAGGATATGTTACAGCGATTTCTACTGATGTAAATAGAGGTGGAAATATAAGAATATATAAAGGAATAGAGCTTGGTACAACTTATTCTAAAGTGTCTGAGCTATTAGGAAGTCCAGCAAGACAATACTTATCTGATGATAAGACTCTACTTACAAATATATATCAAATTGAAGGTGTAACAATTCAGCTTAGATTTAGAAATGATGATTTATCAGAAAATCCAGATGATAATTCAAAAGTTGTTTCTATATTACTAAAAGTTGCAAGATAAAATTATATAATTAGGATATGATAGATTCTATCATATCCTTTTTCTTTAAAATTGCAAATTGTTATGATATAATTTGTGTGGAGGATAGATATGGAAAAGATTGCAATAATTTCTGATATACATGGAAACATTACTGCTTTAAAGGCAGTACTTAAAGATATAAAAGAAAAAGGAATAAAGAGAATATTTTGTTTAGGAGATATGCTTATTAAATGCTCAGAGCCTAGAGAATGCGTTGAGACTGTTTTAAAAGAATGTGAAGTTGTAATTCAAGGAAATTGTGAATTAAGAGTAACAACAGAGCCTATTATTGATGAGCATTTTTGGAATAAAGATAAATTAAGCAAAAATCAAATTGATATAATTAAGAATTTACCTTTATCATATGATTTTTATATGAGTGGATATAAAATAAGACTAATACATGCAAGTCCATATAGCGTTCGTGAAAAAGCTAATTATTGGAAATTTGATAAAGAATTTCCACAAAGATTTGAGCGCATGTTTGATAATACAGAATATCTTAATAATATTGATGAAGATATTCCGGACATTGTTATATTTGGACACATTCATAAACATTTTTTGTATAGAATAAAAGACAAGATGATTATTAATCCAGGAGCAGTATCAAACTCTAGTGAGATTATATGTATTAATGGAGAAAACTATTGCTATGGTTCATATTTAATAATTGAAGGAGAATTTAATAGCAGGAGTATTTCTCAAATATCATATAAATTTGTAAAATTTACATATGATTATATTAAAGAGGCAAATAATATATTAAACTCTAATATGCCCAATAAAGAAAAAGCATATGAAGAAATACATGATGGAAAATATTTTAATAGAAAGAATTTAAATGAAGAGGCGGTAAGAAACTAATGGAAAGAATAGCTATTATATCTGATTTACATGGAAGCTTTTTAGCAACTAAGGAAGTAATTGAAAATATAAAATCAAGAGGGATAAATAGAATATTTTGCTTAGGAGATTTGGTTGCTAAAGGTCCTTGTCCAAACGAAACTATTGATCTAATAAAAGAAAATTGTGAAATAATTATTAAGGGAAATTGTGATGATTTGATTGTTAATAGATGTAAAACCAAAGAGCACTTTTGGAATCGTGATAATATAACGAAGGAAAATTTGAAATTTTTAGATAACTTACCATTATACTTTGATTTTTATATGAGTGGTTTAAAAATTAGATTAATACATGCAAGTCCTGATACTATATATAAATCAATTGAGTATTATAAAATAGATGAAAAATTAGAAAATAAAATAGATAGGCTTTTTGAAAACTCGGATTTTTTACAAAATGTAGGAGCCAAAGAGCCAGATATTGTTATTTTTGGTCATATACATTCACCTTTTGTATATAGAAATGGAAAAAATAAGATTGCCATTAATTCTGGTAGTGTTTCAAATGGATGTGATATAATTAAAAAAAATAGTAAAAACTATGTTTTATCATCTTATCTAATATTAGAAGGAGAGTATAATTCAAAAGAATCAGGAGAGTTTGATTTTGAGATTGTAAAAATACCATATGATTATGAAAAAGAAATTGAATTACTAAAAAAAAGTGAAATGCCAAATAAAGATATGGCAATTAGAGAATTTGAAACTGGAGTTTATATAAAAAGGTAAGGTGTAGAAATGGATAAAGAAGAATATAATGAGTATAAATTGTTAGTAAATAGCGCAACAGGACTTATGAGAAACTTTATTTTACTTGGAATAGCGATATTTTTATTTATTGTATATATAAATAATATATATTCTATAGATAGCATCTGGAATATTTGCTTTATGTTTCCAATTTGCTTAATCTTTTTTTCATCTATTATTTTGCTTAGTCTATGTCTATTTAAAATTAGCTGTAATAAATATAGAAAAAATAGATTAATTTCTAATTTAATAATGGCATCTTGTATTACGTTTTATACTTTTTTGCTTTTAATATTAGTATATTTTATATTGACTATTATATTTTATATATTGTAACGCTTTGACATTTTATTATTTCTGTTCGTTGACAAAGTAACATAATTAATGTATAATATTATCATAGTTTAGAAAGGAGTAGAATAAAAATGAGTATACTAAGAAATTTAAACACAATGGCACATCATCATATTTATTCTATGTCTGCGTTTTAATTCGAAAGAAGATAAACTCAGGCATAGTTTGTTGTGCCTGATGTGTGATATATTTACACGTAAGGCCAAAAAACTTACGTGTTTTTTTGTTATAAAAAACAGAGATTTATAAAGAAGGAGAGATTAAAATGGAAGATATTAAAAGAGTAGAGCCAAGAACATTAAGTGGATTTATGGAGCTTTTGCCACAGGATCAAATAAAGTTTAATGAAATGCTAGATAAAATTAAAAAGACATATGAGTTATATGGTTTTTTACCACAAGAGACTCCAATTGTTGAGTCATCAGAAGTATTACTTGCAAAAGCAGGAGGAGAAACAGAAAAGCAAATATATTCTTTTAAAAAAGGAGATAAGGACTTAAGCTTAAGATTTGATTTAACAGTTCCTTTAGCTAAATATGTAGCGCAGTATTATAACGAGCTTACTTTTCCATACAGAAGATATCAAATCGGAAAGGTTTATAGAGGAGAAAGAGCACAAAAAGGAAGATATAGAGAGTTTTATCAGTGTGATATAGATATAATTGGAGACGGAAAATTAAGTGTAATAAATGACGCGGAAATCCCAAGTATTATAAGTACTACATTTAAAAATTTAGGATTTTCTAACTTTGTTATAAAAATAAATAATAGAAAAATACTTAATGGCTTGTTTGAAGAGCTAGATATATCAGATAAGATGACTGATATCCTAATTATTATAGATAAACTTGAAAAAATTGGAATGGAAGCAGTAAAAAAAGAATTGTCTGAGTTAAATGTAAGTGCTGAGAATATAAACAAAATTGAAGATTTTTTAAATATATCTGGAACAACAGACGAAAAAATTAATAAATTAAAAGCACTTGGTTTTGAAAGCGAAAAGTTTAAAGAGGGTGTGCAAGAGCTTGAAGAAGTTGTAAAATATGTTAGATTATTTAAAGTAGAAGAAGAAAATTTTATGATAGATCTAACTATTGCAAGAGGTCTTGATTATTACACTGGAACAGTTTATGAGACAAATTTAAAAGGATATGAGTCAATTGGAAGCATATGCTCTGGTGGAAGATATGAGAATCTTGCAGGATATTATACTAAGAAAAATTTACCAGGCGTAGGAATATCTATTGGATTTACAAGACTTTTTTATAACTTAAAAGAGCTTGGTCTTCTTAATACTGACAAAAAGTCTATTTCTAAAGTAAGTATAGTTACAATGGGAGTAGGACTTGAAAATGCAGTAGAAATATCAAATATATTAAGAGATAATAATATACCAAATGAAATATATAAGGAAGATGCAAAGATTAAGGCTAAACTTAACTATGCAAATAATCTTGAGATACCATATGTAATTATAATAGGCGAAGAAGAAGTAGAAAAAGGACTGTATACATTAAAAGATATGTCTACAGGAAGTCAGGAATTATTGTCTGTAGATGATATAATTAAAGAAATTATAAAATAAATTGGACATAAATGGAAGAGGTAGAAAATATAGTACCTCTTCTTTATTTTTTGCTAATTATAAATTATGTGTTGAAAATTGTTATTTTTTTAGATAATATATAATTGTAGTATTTTGTAAAAAAGGAGAGAGGAGATATATGAAAAAAGTAAGGGTATTATTATCACTAATACTAGTTGTAGCTTTTTGCATAATTGGTTCAAATGAAGTAAAAGCTTATACAACTATAGACTCACAATATTTGTTTACACCTAGTACCTTTGATAATTTAATATTAAACTATACATCATTACCTACACTTTCTGTATCAGGTAGTGAAAGGTATACAATTAGTGATGGAGCTTGTTCTAGTGGAGAGCCAATTAGAAGAATTGATTTTCCAGACTCATATAGAGGAAAGACTTTAAATTCAACTATAACAGTTGACTTTAAAAATTGCGGTACTTTAAATGGAAAACCTATTAATATGAAATTGATTTATTCAGATATTATAACAAGCAATAGTGGCTCATATCTTTATTGGTCTGCATTTGGTAGCGTAATGAAGTCTACCAATGAATGGTGGTATAGCAATGTTGAGCATTTAAAAATTGATGTGTATTTTTATTATACAGATTCAAATACACCAATTAATATAGATACAGCATATTTGTCTATATTCTCTGAAGACCAAAACGAGGGAGCATCATCTTCTACATCTAAAGAGGAGTATTTGTATACAACAACACATATGGCATATGCTCAGACTTTGCAATCATATACAGGTAGAGTATTTAATAATGTATACTATGGAACTGCAGATGGTAATACAGAAGCTGGTTCTCTTAACTGTGTAGCATTTAGATATGGTAGTACTGATCATTTACAAGTAGAGCTTTATGGTCTTAATCAAAAAACAGGTATTGGTTATCATTTACAATACACACCATTAACTGCCACTTTGCCTTCAGATCCGGTAAAAAGCGTTGACAAAGCAGAAACAGAATTAGGTGATACTTTAATTTATACTATAGAGCAAAAAATATCAGAGAGATTTGATGATGATTTTCATTATTCTTCTTTAGTATTTAAAGATACAATTGATTCGAATTTAACATATAATTCTTTAAAAGTATATAATGAAAATGGTGCGGATATTACAGCTTCTGCAGGAACTGTTGGATATAATTCTCAAACAAGACAGCTTACTTATACTTTTAATAGCAATTATTTAAATAATATGGCGTATAATGGCCAAGTATATAAATTTGAAATTAACACAAAAGTAAATAATAATTCTACTTCTGCTACAGTTACCGATAAAGCTAGTACAACAATAAATAATTTACATGTGCTTGAATCAAATACAGTTACTTCTACTTTAAAATCTAAAGTAGTAGTACACTATGTAAATAAACAGGGAGTAAAGATTGCTGATGATGTTGTAATAAACGGAAACTATTTGGATCCATATGAAACTCAAGAAAAAGATATTTACGCATATGAGCTAGTAGATGTCAGTGGTGATACTACCGGAACAATGAATAAAAATACAATTGAAGTTACATATGTATATGATCTTATAAGAGTAAATATTAATTTGACAAAGACTCTAGAGGCTACAGATTCGAGCGATGCTCAAAATCTAGAGGGGGCAAGATTTAAACTAACAGTTAATAATTTTGCTGAACAAGTAGAATATGCAAATCCAGATAGAGAGTATTTCTCTACATATACAGATAAAAATGGTAACTGTGTTATCTTAGGAGTACCATTTGGAAATTATACGATTGTAGAAGAAGTTGTGCCAGATTTAGCATATGCTGGTAATTTTTACTTAAACGGCTCATCAGACGTTATTAATAACTTTACTATAGATATAAATAGTGAGCAGGAATTATCGTATAGTATTGAAGATGTAGCAAAGAAAATGCAAATTACAATATATAAAGAAGATATAGAGACAGGAGCAACAACACAAGGAGATGCTCACTTAGAAGGAGCAAAATATACTATATATAAAGATGCAGATTGCACAGATGAAGTAGAGACAATAGCAATTCAAAAAAATGAAGATGGAACATATAGTGCAACAAGCGGTTGGTACTTGAGTGGAACATACTATGTAAAAGAGACTGAAGCGCCAGAAGGATACTTGTTAGATGAGAATGTATACACTGTTTCACAAGACCCGGCATCACAAACAGAAGAATATAGCTATCATACAGTAACATCAAAAGATGAGGTAAAAAGAAATAGTATAGAAATTGTGAAGAATCTAGAAGAAACAGATTCAACCGAAAAACAAAGCTTAGCAGGAGCTGTATTTAGTGCAACACTAAATAGTGATACAAGTAAAGTATATTATTCAACAGAAACAGATGCAAATGGATATTGTATAATTGAAGATTTACCATATGGAACATATACATTAAGAGAAAGTACAGTACCAGATATAGCATATAATGGGGAATTTTATATAGAAGATTCACAAGAAAGAGTAACTACATTTGAACAGTTTATAGAATTAGATAGCTCTGAGAGTGAGTCATATAAATATGAAGATATAACAGATGTAGCAAAAAAAATGCAAATTACAATATATAAAGAAGATATAGAGACAGGAGCAACAACACAAGGAGATGCTCACTTAGAAGGAGCAAAATACACAATATATAAAGATGCAGATTGCACAGATGAAGTAGAGACAATAGCAATTCAAAAAAATGAAAATGGAACATATAGTGCAACAAGTGGTTGGTACTTAAGTGGAACATACTATGTAAAAGAGACTGAAGCGCCAGAAGGATACTTGTTAGATGAAAACGTATATACAGTATCACAAGACCCAGCATCACAAACAGAAGAATATAGCTATCATACAATAACATCAAAAGATGAAGTTATTAAAGGTTCAATTAACGTTATAAAATATAATAATGAAAGTGACTCAACTCAAGATTCACCAGCAGAAGGCGCAGTTTTAAGACTTACTTTAAATTCAAATCCAGATAAGTATTATGAGGCAACAGTAGATGAAAATGGATATTTAGAGTTCATAGATGATGATTATAAAGATGAATATCCATATACAATACCTTATGGTAAATATACAATTTCAGAAGTAAAAGCAAGTAATTCAGGAGAACATATCTTTATCGATAAGCAACAGACAGAGATAACTTATGATGGACAAGTTCAAAAATACATTTTAAATGATGAATATGTAAGAATGAAATTATCTATTGAAATAAGAGATAGTGAGACTTCTAAGCTTATACCAGGTGGAGCAACATTTAAAATTTGGGATGCAGATAATCAAAAATGGTATGAAGAAATGAGTTTTCCATCAGGTGAATATATTTCAGAATTTACAACAAATGATAAGGGCCAGTTGACTTTTAATAGACACTTAGAAGCTGGAAATTATGTGATCTATGAAATAAAGGCTCCTGAAGGATATTACCTAGATGATAATCTAAGAGAGGGAGCAAAAGGATATGAATTTACTGTTGGAGTGGCTGAAAATGGTGATGTAAAAGTTTATCATGATGGAACAGAAGAAGTTTTAGCCTATGAAGAAGTTATATATGATAATACTCCTACAAAAATGTATTCTTATACAGCAACTTTGTATAATACACCACAAAAGGCAGTAGTTAATATAGAAAAATTAGCAGAGCAATTTATAAGAGCTGATAGAACTAATACAGAGTATGGGTATTTAAATACTCCTGTATATGAATTAAGAGGTTTAGAGGATGTATCATTTAGATTAGTCGCAGCAGAAGATATTACAACACCAGAAGGAACTATTAGATATACTAAAGGTCAAGTTGTATCAAATGATATTACAGATAAAGATGGACTTGCAAATACATCTGAGGTATATTTAGGAAAATATGTGCTAGAAGAAGTAAGTACACCAAATGGATATATTATTTCTTCGCAACCAGTTAATCTAGATATAGTGTATACAAATCAATATGAAAAGGTTCAATATGTAGATACACAACTAGAGAATGAAAGACAAGATGTAAATTTAAGTTTTAAAAAGGAATTTAAAGAGTTAGAGAATTCTAGATTTAAAATAGAAGGTCAAGAAGCTATATTTGGAATATATACAAGAAACTCTCTAAAAAATTATAATGATGAAAATGTTTTAGGACAGGATGAACTTGTTGATATAATGGTAATGGACGATAACAATAATGTAGCTAGTAATGTAAATTTACCTGAAGGAACATATTATATTAAAGAGTTATATGTTTCTAATCCATATGAAAAATCAAACGAGCAATATGATTTTTCTGTAGAGTTTATAAATTCAGAAGATAGAACTCTTAGCTTAACTGTAAATGATGGAGTTATAACAAATGTTGCAGATGTTGCAGAATTTGAACTTATTGTATTTCCAGATACAGTTTGGAATGAACTAGATATTGAAAATGAATTCGATAGAAAAGATTTAGAAGATCTAGCTGAGGTATTTGGAGTAGCTGATAAGACATATGGAGTTTATTCAGATGAGGAATGTACAAAGCCAGTTATGACAATAGATGACAAAGAAGCTACATTTGTAACTAATGAAGATGGTATTATAAATGTACCAGATATGCCTACAGGAACATATTATTTAAAAGAAATAATTGCTCCATATGGTTATGAATTATCTGATGAGGTTATAAAAGTTGAAATAAATGAAGATGATAATTTTGTATTATTAAAAGCAAAAGAGCCTTTAAAGAAAGCAAGTTTATTACAAAAAATTGATTCTTTCACAAAAGATGTATTGGCAGGGGTAAAATTTGAAATTACAGATGAAAACGATGAGCTAGTATATACTGGAGTAACAAATGAAGAAGGAATTGTAGAAATTCCAATAATATATTTTGAGAATGGACAAGAATATTATTATAAAGAAATAAGTGCACCAGATATGTATAACATTAATGATGAAAAACAAAAATTTACAGCAAAATATGATGAAGAGAAATGTGAATGGACTCTAGATATAATTACAGTTGAAAATGAGAGAAAGACAATTGATGAAGTAATTGTAAGAAAGACCGATGCCGATACAGGAAATCCTTTACAAGGATGTGTATTTACAATAGTATTGCTTGATGAAAATGGACAAGAATATATAAATAAAAATGGAGAAAAAATTTATTTAGTAAAAGATGTTGTAACAAATGAAAATGGTGAATATGTTATAAATAACGTTCCATACGGAACATACAAATTTGTAGAGATAACTCCACCAGAAGGATATGAGATGGATGAAGATATCACAGGACTTACATTTACAATAGATGAAAATTCACCAGATACAGTAATATTTGAGGTTACAAATACAGGTGATATAGCAGTAATTGCTATAGCTTGTGTGGCAGTAGTTTGCATAATTGGAATTGTATTTGTAATTGTTAAGAAGAAGAAAGAATCTAAATAAAAATATACCCTAGAATAATGTAATTATTCTAGGGCACTTTTTTGTGAAATTTTTTTCACAAAAATTATTAAGTTTAATTAAAAAAACTATTGACATTATACAAATTTCGGTGTATAACATAAATGTACTTAGCACTTTGTGATGTTGAGTGCTAAAGTTGGTGATGAAAATGAATTTAGACGAAAGAAAGAAAAAAATACTTTCTTCTGTAGTAGAAGATTATATTGAATCTGCAGAACCAGTAGGGTCTAAAACTTTGGTAGAAAAGTATCATTTAGATTATAGTAGTGCTACTATAAGAAACGATATGAAAATACTAGAAAAAGAAGGTTATCTTGAGCAACCACATGTCTCAGCTGGAAGAATACCATCTACTAAAGGGTATAGATATTATGTAGATAATCTAATGAAGGAAAAAAGATTATCCATGGTAGATATAGATTATATCAATAGTACTATAAATGGATTTGGTGATGTAGATGACATTTTTGAGCAGGTTGCAGATGTAGTATCAAAAATACTCTCAACTCCAACTGTAATTACAAGAAATAATACAGATACTATTGAGAATATTAAAGTTGTAAAAATTTCTGAAAAGCTGCTATTAATAGTGTTGATGTCAAAAAATGGTACTGTTAAAGATTGTATAGCAAAAATTACAGATGTTGTAGAAGATAATGCTATAGATCAGATGACTAGTATACTAAACCAAAATTTAACAGGAACTCCAATTAAAGAATTACATTTAGTTTTAAATAATATAATAAAAAAAGATTTAAAAGCATATTCTGGAGTTATGGAAGAAATTATAAATAGTATTAAGTATGAAATATCAAAAGATATGAAAAAGTTAAATAGTGGCGTTGAAAAGATTTTAGAGAAGCCAGAATTTTCTGATATTGAAACAGTCAAGAATTTTATTAATATGATTTCAACCAAAGAGATAATTGATTCTGCACTAGAAAAGAGTAATAATAATAAACTAAGTATTGTTATAGGTTCAGAGAATAAAGAAGTTCTACTTAATGATTACACTGTGATTTCTTTAGATATAGAAAAAGATAATAAATATTTAGGTAAATTATCTGTTATTGGGCCTAAAAGAATGAATTATGCAAAAACAATATCTACTTTAAAGTATATTAATAAAAAGTTTAATAATACTTTAAAGCTAAATAGTAAAGATAATAAAGTAAAGGGGGATTATAGTGAAAAAAGAAGAAAATAACATTGCTAATGAAAATGAAGAAAAAACTCAAGAAGTAGAGCAAAAGGAAACAAAAGATAACAATAAAAATGTTGAAGAGTTAAAAGCAAAATTAAAAGAAGAAAAAGAAAAATCAGACGAATATTATGAGCATTTAAAGCGTAATATGGCTGAATTTGATAATTTTAAAAAGAGAATTGCAAAAGAAAAAGATATGATGTATGCAACAATCTCTGCTGATATAATTTCAGAATTATTACCAGCACTTGATAATTTTGAAAAAGCGTTAAACTCTGAGACTGCTGATGAATCATTTAAAAATGGAATGTCTATGATTTATGGACAATTAATTGATGTTTTAACAAAATTAGGTGTTGAAGAAATAGATGCTTTAAATAAGACTTTTGATCCAAACTTTCATGAGGCAGTAATGCATGTAGAAGATGAAAATTATGGTGAAAAAGAAATAACAGAAGTATTTAGAAAAGGATATAAAATGGGCGATAAGATTATTCGTCATGCTATGGTAAAAGTAGCAAATTAAATTAGTTAATTACTTAAACAAGTATTTTAGTTAATGTTTAAGTATATAATATAAGTAACTTTGTATTTTTTAGGAGGTAATTTAATATGTCAAAAGTTATAGGTATAGACTTAGGTACTACAAATTCATGTGTTGCCGTAATTGAAAACGGTGAACCAATAGTGATTCCAAATGCAGAGGGAGCAAGAACAACTCCATCAATAGTTGCATTTGCTAAAAATGGTGAAAGACTAGTAGGTCAAGTAGCAAAAAGACAAGCGGTTACAAACCACGATAGAACTATCATTTCTATAAAAAGAGATATGGGTTCAGATAAAAGAATAAAAATTGATAATAAAGAATATACTCCACAAGAGATATCAGCAATGATTTTACAAAAATTAAAAGAAGATGCTGAAAACTATCTTGGAGAAAAAGTAACACAAGCTGTTATAACAGTTCCTGCATATTTTACAGATTCACAAAGACAAGCAACAAAAGATGCAGGTAGAATAGCAGGTCTTGAAGTGTTAAGAATTGTAAATGAGCCAACAGCTGCATCTTTAGCTCATGGTTTTGATAAAGATGCTGAGCAAAAAATAATGGTTTATGATTTAGGTGGAGGTACATTCGATGTATCTATACTAGATATTGCTGACGGTGTATTTGAAGTTATGGCTACAGCAGGTAATAATAGACTTGGTGGAGATGACTTTGACCAAAGAATTATAGATTATTTAGTAAGTGAATTTAAGAAAGATAATGGAATAGACTTATCAACAGATAGTATGGCAATGCAAAGATTAAAAGAAGCTGCAGAGAAAGCTAAAATTGAGCTTTCTGGTGTAATGCAAGCACAAATTAACCTTCCATTTATAACTGCAGATTCTACAGGACCAAAACATATGGACATTACACTTACAAGATCTAAATTTGAAGAATTAATTTCAGATTTAGTTGAATCAACAGTAGGCCCTGTAAATCAAGCTTTAAAAGATTCTGGACTTACTTTTGATAAAATAGATAAAATTCTTTTAGTTGGTGGTTCTACACGTGTTCCATTGGTACAAGAGACTGTTAAGAGAATAACTGGTAAAGAGCCATATAAAGGTATAAACCCAGATGAATGTGTTGCAATTGGTGCTGCAATTCAAGGTGGTGTACTTACAGGAGAAGTTAAAGACCTAGTATTACTAGATGTTACACCATTATCACTTGGTATTGAAACTTATGGTGGTGTATTTACAAAATTAATTGAAAGAAATACAACAATACCAACTAAAAAATCTCAAATATTCTCTACTGCAGCAGATGGTCAAACATCAGTTGAAATACACGTACTACAAGGTGAAAGAGAAATGGCATCATATAACAAGACTCTTGGAAGATTTAGTTTAACTGGAATTCCAGCTGCACCTAGAGGAGTACCTCAAATTGAAGTTACATTTGATATTGATGCTAATGGTATCGTTCACGTATCTGCAAAAGATATGGCTACAAATAACGAGCAAAAGATTGCTATAACAGCTAGCACAAACTTAACTGAGGATGAAATCCAAAATGCAGTTAAGGAAGCTGAAGCACATGCTGCTGAAGATAAGAAGAAGAAAGAAGAAGTTGAAGTTAGAAATAATGCAGATTCTTTAGTATATAACACAGAGAAAACTCTTAAAGAGCTAGAAGGAAAAGTGTCAGATGAAGAAAAATCAAAAGTTGAATCTGAGCTTGCAAACTTAAAGAAAACACTTGAAGGAACAGATACAGCTGCAATTAAAGCTGCAACAGACAAATTAACACAAGTATTTTATGATTTAACTTCAAAACTTTATTCTCAAGCAAGTCAACAATCTAATCAAGCAGCAGGAGATACTACAGAGAACACAACAGCACAAGATAATGTTGTTCATGATGCAGATTATAAAGTTGAAGATGATAATAAATAATTTTGCTATAAATAAGGGTGGTAATACTACCACCCTGTATTTTTAGCAATACAGTATATATTAATTTAGTAAATAGGGGGAAATTTTTGTGGCAGAATCTAAAGATTATTATAGCATATTAGGTGTTTCAAAAGACGCAACTGCAGATGATCTAAAGAGAGCTTATAGAAAACTTGCTAAAAAATATCATCCTGATGCTCAACATACTGAAGAAGATAAGAAAAATGCAGAAGCAAAGTTTAAAGAGATAAATGAAGCATATTCTGTTTTGTCTGATGATACTAAAAGAGCTCAATATGATAGATTTGGCTCAAATTTTGAGCAAGCTGGTGGATTCGGAGCAAACTATGGTGGCTATGACGGATTTAGTGGCTTTGGAGGCTTTAATGGATTTGGCGGAATGGATATAGATCTTGAGGATATTTTAGGAAGTGTTTTTGGAGGAGGTTTTTCTTCATCTAAAAAGACACAAGGACCTTCTAGAGGAGCTGATATAAAAACAACCTTATCTCTTAAATTTGAAGAGGCGGCTTTCGGAGTAAAAAAAGAGATAAACGTTACAAGAAATGAAAAATGCGATTCTTGTAATGGAAGTGGAGCAAAGCCTGGAAGTAGAATTGTAACTTGTGATAAGTGTGGTGGTAGAGGAAAAATTCAAATGACTCAAAACACAATTATGGGTGCTTTTTCTACAGTAAAGACTTGTGATAAGTGTGGTGGCTCAGGTAAAGTTATTGAAACACCATGTGAAAAATGTAGTGGAAAAGGAATAGTAAGAAAATCTAGAAAGATTGAAATAAATGTTCCTGCAGGAATTGATGATGGTCAGGCAATTTCTTTAAGAGGAGAAGGGGATGCTGGTAAGAAAGGTGGACCTAATGGTGATCTATATGTTGTAATGAAGGTATCACCTCATAGATACTTTAAGAGAAATGGCTTTGATATATCAGCAAATGTTAGAGTACCTTTTGCAAAGATGGCTTTAGGTGGAGATATTAAAATTCCAACTCTTGAAGGAGAAATGGAGTTTAGTATTCCTGAAGGAACAAGTAGTGGTACAAAATTTAGAGTAAAGGATCAAGGTATTCCTGTACTTAATGGTAGAGGAAGAGGTGTATTAGAGTTTACTGTAGATGTAGATGTGCCAAAAAAATTAAATGATGAACAAAGAGAATTACTTACAAAATTTGCTAGCACTTTTGGTGATGAAGTAAATACTAAAAAGAAAGGCTTTTTTGGAAGATAAATAAAAAAGAATACATCTTAATTTATTGATGTATTCTTTTTTTTAGTTTGAACCATAGTATGAAATATTTGATTTATTATACGTCCTTATTTCACTCCATAATCCAAAAAAATCAATTTCATGAACAGTTATAGTAGAGCTACTATCGTTCATTTTTTGCTTTAATTCATCATAAGTCTCTAAAAGATAAATTCTATGCCCGCTTTTTAACTCTATATAAGAGTTTGCAAAAATAAAATCCATATATTTTTTCACTCCTTTAATTTAATTATAAATTAATTTACTCTCATCTGCTATATAGATATTATATAATACATTTAATAAAAATACAAGTATATAAAATATTTTGTAGTACTAATATTTACATTATTTTTAAGTAAAAATTATATAAAGGTGTTGCAAATTCTTTTTATTTTATATATAATCAAGTTAGATTAATTTTTATTAATCTAAAGCAAAAGATAAAATCATAGGAGGTAGAAAATGGATATATTAAAAATTTCAGCAAAATCTAGCCCTAATTCTGTAGCAGGAGCAATAGCAGGTCTTGTTAAAGAAAACGGAAGAGCAGAAATGCAAGCAATTGGTGCTGGGGCTATAAATCAAGCAGTAAAGGCAGTAGCAATCGCAAGAGGATTTGTTGCACCAACAGGTGTAGAACTTGTATGTTCTCCAGCATTTACGGAGGTAAAAATAGATAACGAAGATAAAACAGGAATTAAATTCGTTGTTGAACCAAAGGCTTAACAAAAATATAAATTTAAAAATATGAGCTCAAAAAGATAAAAAGCTATCTTTTTGAGTCTTTTTATGATATAATTGGGCAAGATATTATTAAGAGTTAAGAAAAGTAGGTGTGATATTTTGTGTGCTAAGATTATTGATTCACGTAGGTATAAAACAATAACAAAGTCGCAATTGGAAAAAAAGAGAAGAAATAATCAAAATCAATTAAAATCTAATAAATCCAATTATAAAAAAACAAACAAATATTCTACAAAAAATAACGATAATAATTCTTTTATATCAAATCTAATGATAAGAAAGCATAGAGAGAAAAAAAGAGAACAAGAGCTATTGCTTTATTCTAGACCACAAAAAACTGTTTTAAAAGAACCAAAACAGAAGATATATATTCCTAAATCTTTTGTTATTTCAGCTTGTGTTGTGGTTATGCTTATGCTTATTTTTATATCTATAAAAATAACTAAAATTGATGAAAGAATAACTGCTAGTGTATTTAGTAATAATGATACTAATGAAGGAATGAATGTTAATTTAGAGAATAATTATGATTTAAAAATCGGACTTACAGCTCTAGATAGTACGGACGTATACAAATCTACAAATCTAATAGTAAATGATTTATATAAAAAGACATCATATAGCTTAATTAAAGTTATAAATAATTATGATATAAAATATGAACTTGCTAAAAGCATTTTTAAAGTCTCAAATAGTGAGTACATAATTACATTAAATAACGAATATGATTTAGATATTGATGATATAAGATATTCTATTGATAAGATATTATCTTCTGGAGAAAATAACATGTATTACTCTAGATTGAATATTATTAATTCAATAGAAAGCACAGAAAATAAAGATGAAATTAGAATAACTCTTAAAGAGGAAAATCCATATTTTGTATATTACTTAGATTTTCCTGTAACGGATAATGATGAAAAAATAAAGCCCGAGTTTGAATATTTAGCGCAAGATAATTCAATTTTATTCCAAAAGAATGAAAAGAG
Organism: uncultured Clostridia bacterium; assembly: GCA_944386345.1. Lineage (GTDB taxonomy): Bacteria > Bacillota > Clostridia > TANB77 > CAG-465 > CAG-465. The sequence continues at coordinate 33,767 of CALXAR010000001.1, read as the reverse complement.
CTCAAATAAATATTTAAATTCTATTTTAATAAAAAGCTATAATGGAATAAATGAAAGTGTTGAGGCTTTTGTAAATGATGATATTGATGTGTTTTTTGCAACATCAAATAATGACATGCAGCTTATTGGGCAAAAAGATTATAGTGTAAAGAAATATAAAGATGGTGAGACGTTATTTATATTTGGAAATAAGACCTCAAATACATTTTCTAGAAAAGAACTAAGAACAGCGTTAATGTATTCTTTAAATAGAGATGAGATTGTAAAAACAAGTGATAATAATTTTATTGAGATAATAGATTTGCCGTTTATGTATTCTAGCATAAAATATAAATATGATTTGGTTGGCGCCAAAAATATTATGATATCAAATGGCTGGAATCAAAATAGCGTTGGAATATATGAAAAAGTAGAAAATGGAAATTATATAACTGCAACTTTAAGACTACTTGTTAATTCACAAGATGAAAATAAATTAAATATAGCAAATAATATAAAAAATATGGCATATAATGCTGGAATAAATATTGAAATTATCGCTCTTACAAGTGAAGAGATACAACAAAGAGTTGATAGTTTAGATTATGATATTGTTCTTGCAACTATTTATTTAAATGAGACACCAGACATTAGATTCTTAAGAAACTATTTAGATATAAATGATGCTACAGCACAAGCATTTACTCAAGTAGAACAAAGTAGTATTGAAAATTTACCACAAAACATTCAGAATTTAGAATATGTTTTGTCTGATGAGGTTGCATGTATAGGAATATATGCAAGAAATATTAATCTTGTTTATCAAAAATACATATATGGTTTTGATGAACTAAACTATATGAGTATTTTTAGCAATTTAAATAATATAGGTAAAATAGCAGATTAAAAATAGGGGGAGTTAAGAAGTGGAAGTTTATGGTATAGTAGCTGAAATGGCCAAAAAAGTAAAAATTAATAAAAAGAAAATTGTACTTCCTGAATCTGAAGATTCAAGAGTTTTAAAAGCTGCAGCAATTGTAGCTGAAAATGACTATGCTGATGTAGTATTAATTGGAAAAGAAGAAGAAATAAAAAAGAAATGTAAAGATGAAAATATTAATATGCCATATGATAAGATACAAATTATTGATAATATTACATCTTCAAAAAAAGAAATGTATGATAATATGCTATATGAATTAAGAAAAAACAAAGGAATGACTCTAGAAGAGGCTAAAAAGATTAACGAGGATAAAGTATATTTTGCAACTATGATGGTAAAAGCTAACGATGCAGATGGACTTGTTAGTGGCGCAATTCATTCTACAGCCAATACTTTAAGACCAGCACTTCAGATTATTAAAGCAGCAGATGGAATAAAAAATGTATCTTCATTTTTCTTAATGGAGACAAAAAAGAAAGAATTAGGAGAAAATGGAGTATTAATTTTCTCTGATTGTGGTTTAATAGAATTTCCAACAAAAGAACAGCTTGTAGATATAGCAATAGAGTCAGCTCAAAGCTACAAAATGCTTACAGGATATGAGCCAAAGGTTGCTCTTTTGTCTTACTCTACAAAAGGAAGTGCAAAAGGAGAGGCTATAGATAAACTAAATGAAGTACTAAATATTTTAAAAGAAAAGAATGTAGAGTTTGATGTTGATGGAGAATTTCAACTTGACGCAGCAATAATTCCAGAAGTTGCTAAATTAAAGGCACCAAATAGTAGTGTTGCAGGTCATGCAAATGTATTAATATTTCCAAACTTAGAAGCAGGAAATATAGGGTACAAGATGGCACAAAGATTTGGAGACACTCTAGCTATAGGGCCAGTTACACAAGGATTAAAAAAGCCAGTAAATGATTTGTCACGAGGAAGCTCTGTAGAAGATATTGTTGGTACAATTATTGTAACTTGTATGCAAGCAAAATAATGATATATAGTTTTAAAGGAGGATTTATAAATGAAAATTTTAGTAATTAATTGTGGAAGCTCAACAATTAAATTTCAACTTATTGATGTTGAGAATAATAATGAAGTAATTGCAAAGGGAAGATGCGATATGGTTGGATATAAGGAATCTAATATTATATATAACAATGTTAGAGATAATATTAAGAAAAATGAAGATATTCCTATGCCAACACATAAAGAAGGTATGGAAGTATTGCTTAATACTTTAATGAATAAAGAGTATGGCGTTATTGATTCAATAGATGAGATATATGCTATTGGTCATAGAGTTGTTCATGGAGGAGAAAAATTTAATACTTCAGTTCTTATAGACGATGATGTTATAAAGACAATTGAAGAGTTATCTGATCTTGCACCACTTCATAATCCTGGATGTTTAATGGGAATAAAAGCAATGATGGAGATCGCGCCTCAAAAGAAAAATGTTGCAGTATTTGATACAGCGTTTCATCAAACAATGCCAATATATAATTATTTATATGCAATAGACTATAAGTATTATACAGAAAATAAAATTAGAAGATATGGATTTCATGGAACTTCATATCAATATATTTTAAGAAGACTAGAAGAGCTTTTAGGTAAGAAAAGAGAAGATATAAATGCTATTATCTGTCACCTTGGAGGTGGAGCTTCAATTTGTGCAATAAAAAATGGAAAATCATATGATACTTCAATGGGATTTACTCCACTTGAAGGACTTGTAATGGAGACAAGATGTGGAGATTTAGATCCTTCAATTGTTACAAAGCTTATGAAAGATGAAAACCTATCAATTGAAGAAGTTGAAAACGTTTTAAATAAGAAATCTGGAAGACTTGGCCTTTGTGGTATAGGAGATCAAAGACAATTAATTCAAGCTGAGCTTAGCGGAAATGAGCAAGCAAAACTTGCTAGAAAAGTTCAAACTCACAGAAATAAAAAATATATCGGTGCATATATAGCTGAGCTAAATAGAGTTGATGCAATTGTATTTACTGGTGGAAATGGCGAAAATAATGCTATTGAAAGAGAAGATGTAGTCTCAGATATGGAGTGCTTGGGAATAGAGCTTGATAAAGATTTAAATAACATTTCATCAGGAAAAGAAGCAAGAATTTCAAAAGATTCATCTAAAATTGGAATATATGTAATACCAACAAATGAAGAGCTAGAAATAGCTAGACAGACAATGGATATAGTTTCAAAATGCTAAATGATTTTGTTGATACAATAAATGACAATGATACTATTTGGGTTATTGAAAATAAAGAAAATTCTGATCCTATTTTTAAAAAATATGTTACAGATAAATTATTTTCATCAACCTATGCTATAGTATCAAAAGATATTGCATATATTTTTGTTCATAAACTAGATGAAGGAAACATAAGTACTTTAAAAAATCAAAATTGTAAAATTTATATTTTTGATTCAACTTTATCATTGCAAAAATATATTTTAGATGTGTTAAAAGAATTGAATTTTCCTAAAAAGATGCTTTTATCTTATACGACAATGTCTGATGAAAATACAGATATAATTTCTTATAGTTCGTATTTAAGAGTAACAAAATTTTTTAGAAAATTATATAAGGAAAATCAGAGAAAATTTGTTGTTAGATCCGCTGAAATGAATATTTATAATATTATTTCAAAGAATAGTAATGATGAGATTGAAAAGCTAAAATTACTTGCAAAGATTACAGATGAAATATTAAAGAGAGCTTTTTATAGTATAAAGCCATATCAAAGCGAGTTTGAAATAGCTCAAAATACTAAAAAAATATCGAATGAATATATTAGTAATATTAAAGATAAATATGGTATAATAGAATATGATCTAGCTTGGGATATTTGTCCTATTGTTTTAGTTGGAGAAAATCTAAAAAAAGGTGGGCATGCACTTCCTAGTAATAAAAAAATAAAGCCTGGAGATACTGTTTATTTTGATTTCGGAATAAAAGCAGTCTTTAATAATGGAATAACATTATATACAGATATGCAACGAATGGGATATTTATTAAAACAAGATGAAAAGCAAGCTCCAAATGAAGTACAAAAAGTCTTTAATACTTTAGTAGATTCAATAGAGGCTGGAATAAATAAAATGAAACCAGGAGTAAAAGCATATAAGATTGATGAGATAGTAAGGGGAATAATTTTAAAAGAAGGATATCCAGATTATCCTCATGCTACAGGTCATCCTGTTGGAAGAGAAGTTCATGCTGCTGGCGCTTTAATATCACCAAAATATAGCAAAAGAGCTAATTTAGAACTACTTGAAAATGCAGTTTATACTTTAGAGCCTAGAGTAAATATAGAAAATGGGGGCTCTATTGAGGAAATGATATTGATTACAAATAGTGGAGCAGTTCCGCTTTGTAATACACAAAGAGAATTATATTTAATATAGAAAAGAGGTAGAGAGTATGAGTTTAAAATATGAAAAGAAAGATATTTATTCTACATTATCACAAGAAGAACTAGATAATGCAAATGGATATGCAAAAAGTTATATGACTTTCCTAGATAAGGCAAGAACAGAGTATTTAGCTGTTGAAGAGGCAATAAATATTCTTGAAAATAATGGATTTATTTCTCTAGATGAAAAGCAGGTTTTAGAGCCGGGAGATAGAGTATATTTTGTCAATAAAGATAAATCATTATATATTTGTGTAATTGGAAATGAGAATATTGTAAATGGCTTAAATATTGTTGGAGCACACATTGATAGTCCAAGACTTGATACTAAGCCTATGCCACTAATTGAAAAAAGTGGTACAGCACTATTTAAAACGCAATATTATGGTGGAATAAAGAAGTATCAATGGATGTCAATACCTCTTGCAATTTATGGAGTTATATATAATAAAGAGGGAGAGAAGATAAAAATATCTGTTGGCGAAAACAATGATGATCCAGTATTTACTATAGCAGATCTACTTCCTCATCTTGCTAAAGATCAGATGAAGGCTAATGCAAACGACTTTATAGACCCAGAAAAGATGAGTGTTTTAGTTGGTTCTTTAAAAGATAAAGAGGCAGACGATAAGGTAACAGAGAAAGTAAAACATAATATATTAAAAATATTAAATGCAAAATATGGAATAGAAGAGATAGATTTTGCAAGAAGTGAGATATGCTTTGTCCCAGCATTTAAAACAAAATTTATTGGATTTGATAGAGGATTAATTGGTGGCTATGGTCAAGATGACAGAGTATGTGCTTATGCCACAATTAGAGCAATAATTGATGCTGCTGATGAGCTTGGAGATACTATTAAGAAAACATTAGTTGCAATGATTGTCGATAAAGAAGAAATTGGTAGTATTGGAACTACTTCAATGAGCTCACGTGCTTTTGATATGTTTGTAAATAAATTAATAGAAAAAACAAATAGTATGGGAGTAGATAAACTAGAGGTTTATTATAACTCTAAAGTTTTATCTGCAGATGTTACAGCTGGAATTTCTCCAGAATATGAAGATGTCTCAGATATACAAAATGGTAGTACACTTGGATGTGGAGTATCAATAGAAAAATATACTGGTTCTGGTGGAAAGTATAATGCAAGTGATGCAAATGCAAGCTATATGTCTGAAGTAATGTCAATGTTTGATATAAATAATGTTATGTATCAAATTGGAACTTTAGGAAAAATTGGAAAAGGTGGCGGCGGAACTATAGCCTATATTCTTGCTGATAAGGGATGTGAAGTTGTAGATTGTGGAACACCAGTTCTTGCAATGCATTCTCCTTATGAAGTAACATCAAAATACGATGTATATATGACATATCTTGCATATAAAGCATTTTATAAGGAGTAATATTGTTTAAAAATTTATTAAAAAATACTGATTATATATTAGTCATAACAATATTAGCACTATTTATAATAGGAGTACTTGGAATATATAGTGCCGGATATGGTGATGCAGACAGTAGTAATACTGAATATCAAAGACAAATTATTTGGTTTGCTGCTGTCTGTGTTATAGCAATATTTTTGTGGGCAATAGATACTTCTATGTTCGAATTTGTGGGGTACGTTTTATATGGAATAAATCTGATACTATTAATTCTTGTTCTTGCAATGCCAACTGCATATGGAGCAAGTAGTTGGTTTAATATAGCAGGAATTTCTTATCAGCCATCTGAGCTCATGAAAATCGGATATATATTATGTGCTGCAAAAGTTATGACTATTTTTACTGAAAATAATCAATCACCACAACCAGATAAGAAGAAAAATATAATATTACTAGTAGTTTTAGGAATATTATTTGTAGTTCCATTAATTTTAATTATATTACAACCAGATTTTGGTACAGCACTTGTATATGTAATGATAACAATATTTATGATATTTAAACTAGGTATAAAATATAGGTATATAGTAATTGCTTTTTTACTTGCTTTGGTATTATTACCTGTTATATATAATTTTTTACCTGATCATGCAAAATCTAGAATTGATGTATTTTTAAATCCAGAGCTTGATCCTTTAGGCGATGGATATAATGCAATACAATCAAAAATTGCTGTTGGTGCTGGGATGCTTTTAGGTTCTGGATATCTTCAAGGCTCTCAAACACAATATGATTATTTACCAGTTCAATCGTCAGATTTTATTTTTTCAGTAATATCAGAGGAGATGGGATTTATAGTTTCTGCAATAGTTGTTGTACTATATTTGATATTATTGCTTAGAGTCTTAAAAGTAGCATCTGAAGCTAGAGACTTATATACATCTTTTGTTGCTGTTGGAATAGCAGGAATGTTTGCATTCCACTTTATAGAAAATATAGGAATGACAATTGGACTGTTACCTATAACAGGTGTACCTTTGCCGTTTGTAAGCTATGGTGGTAGTAATTTACTAACATCTGGTATAGCTATGGGAATTATTCTAAATATTTCAGCAAGAAAAAATAATAGTGTTATGTTTTAATTAGGGGGAAAAATTAAAGTGAATAACATAAAAAAACTATATATAAAATACAAAGAAATTATTAATTATCTAATAGTTGGCGTATTAACAACAATAGTCTCACTAAGTACATATTATTTATTAGTTTTTACTATATTAAACCCCAAAAACAGTATACAACTACAGATTGCCAATATTGTTTCTTGGATAGTAAGTGTCGCTTTTGCTTATGTTACAAATAGAAAATATGTATTTGAGAGTAAAGAAAAAAATAAACTAAAAGAGGCAGGAATGTTTTTTTCTGCAAGAGTTTTAACTCTACTTTTAGATATGGCTATTATGTTTGTTGGAGTAACAGTTCTACATTTGAATGATAAAATTTTTAAACTAATTTCTCAAGTGGCTATAACTATATCTAATTATTTGATTAGTAAATTATTTGTATTTAAGAAAAATAGTGATTAATTAAATTTAATCACTATTTTTCTCTAAAAGTAGTATATATGTAATAATTATCAAGCATAGCTAATAAAACAATACTAAAGGTGGATTTTTGTGGGTATTAAAGTTATATTGCTAATTGCTGTTTATTGTATGTTTGTAATTTTTATTATTAAATTTTTTAAAGTAGCAACAAAAAATGAAAATAATATTGAAGAAAAAAGAGAAATAGAAAAAGTAATACAAAAGATTGATAACAAAGAATAAATCCTGCTATGAAGGTTACAATAATAACCTTCTTTTTATTTTTTATACTTAAAAGAAAACAATTTTTGACAATTAGATACTTTTCAAAAAAAAGTTTGTATGCTATAATCTAATTGTTGATAAATGGTTCATATTTTGGTGGATTATTTAAATGATTATATTAAGGTGGTAAATATATGAAAAATAAAAAAATAGGAATTATATTAGTATATGTAATTATTGTTATACTAGCAATATTATTGTTTTCATATAAGTTTGAGTTACTTGAAAGCGGATATGCAAAATATAATACCTTAAAACAGGAAAATACAGAAAATATTATTGAAGAGGTAAATGACGGAGATGTATTTACTCAAAGATTAGATGTCTCAGAAAATAGATTAAAGTATATAGATATATATTTTAATACTAGTGACGTTACGAGCACAGATGGAATATATATATTAAAAATAATAGATGAAGATGGAAACGTTGTACAATCGCAAGATATTGCGTATGTTCAAACATCATTAAACAGTAAATATAGACTAAAAGTTGATGAGCTAAGCATGGTTAAAGACTATACTTTAAATTTACAATATAATGGAGAAAAGTCAGAATTTTACCCATTAATTAACGAGGAAATAGAAGATAGAATATTTTTTGTAAATGGAAAAGAATATAGTGGAGCATTGCAAACAGAGAGCTTTTATATAAATTTAAGTGAATACATTTTATTTTATTCAGGACTAGCTATTATAATTATAGTTTTAAGTGCTATAGGATATTTTGTATTAAAAAGAAAAGAAACAATAGAAAAGAAATTTCTATATCTTGCAATACCAATATTTATTTTATATATGGTATTAATACCTTTATATGTTGGACATGATGAGTTATTTCACTGGTATAGAATTTTTGAAATAACAGAAGGTGGGTTACTTCCAGATATTCAAAATAATTCTACTGGATACTATATGCCTGATGCAATAATATCATCACTTCCATGGGGAGATTTAAAATATATTGATATAATAAAAGAAATTATAGATAAAATAGATTACTCAAATCTATCTTTTATAAGTGATGTGACAATGTCTGTATACTCTCCTGTACAGTATTTACCTCAAGTTATTGGAGTGGGAATAGGAAAGATATTAACTGATAGACCTATACTAATATCTTATTTGGGAAGATTAGCAAATTTAGCAATTTGTATAACTATGCTATATTATGCAATAAAGAAAATTCCTTTTGCTAAAAAGCTATTGCTTATATTGGCATTTATTCCTATTGCAATAGAGGGATTTGTAACATTATCTGGAGATGGCTTTACAATAGCTACGGCATTTTTGTTTATAGCATATATTTTAGACATTTATAATCAAAAACGAAAACTGACAAAGAAAGATTATGCTATACTTTCGATACTTGGAGTTATTATTGCTTTTTGTAAGATTGTATACATTCCTATAGTATTTTTACTATTATTACTTCCAAAAGAGTCTTTTGAAAATAATAATAAAAAAAGATATTTGGTAATCATTTCAATGATTGTTGTATTTGTTTTATTAAATCTTACATGGTTAATGCTTGCTAATCCATATTTAGATGTTTATACTAATGGAGAATCAGATTATCAAATAGAGTTTGTTTTAACTAATATTGTAAAATATTGTCAAATGTTTTTATATACAATACAAGAAAACGGTATAGGATATATAGAAGAGTTATTTGGAAAGAGCCTATTATGGGGATCTGCAGTAAAGAATAAAACATTCGTACCATTAATATTAATTACTCTTTCAATTCTTGCTTGTATTAATGATGAGAAGATGAAAAATAGGTTTAAAGTTAGAGAAATTATAATATTTATATTTGTTGTACTAGCTGTAATAGCACTTGTATTTACAAGTCTATTTGTTCAGTGGACATCTTATGGATCTGATAAAATTGATGGAGTACAAGGTAGATACTTTTTACCTATAATACCTATTGTGTTTATATTAATTGGAAACTTTATTGGTAGAAAATCTAAGGAAGATAGTGAAATCTTTGAAAAGATTGCATTAATAGGGTGTATATTTGTTAGTTTTATGAGTTTAATGGAATTATTTGTAAAATATATTTAAAGGAATGGAGAATAGAAGATGAAAGATAAAAGTAAAATAGCAGTTTTGATACCATGTTATAATGAATCAAAGACAGTAGCAAAAGTAGTAAAGGATTATAAAAAAGTATTACCTGAAGCAGATATATATGTTTATGATAATAATTCTACTGATGGCACAGATAAGATAGCAAAAAAAGCTGGAGCAATAGTAAAATACGAGTATCGTCAAGGAAAAGGAAATGTAATAAGAAGTATGTTTAGAGATATTACAGCTGATTGTTATTTAATGATTGATGGAGACGATACATATCCGGCAGAAGACGCTAGAAAAATGTGTGATTTGGTTTTGTCAGGAAAAGCTGATATGGTTATAGGAGATAGACTTTCTAGTACATATTTTACTGAAAACAAGAGAAAATTTCATAATTTTGGTAATAGAATAGTAAGACTATTAATTAATAAATTATTTAAAAATAACGTTAAAGATATAATGACTGGCTATAGAGCATTTAGTTATGAGTTTGTAAAAAGCTTTCCAGTTTTATCAAAAGGCTTTGAGATTGAAACAGAAATGACAATACATTCAATTGATAAAAACTTTAAATTGGTTGAAGTACCAGTAAACTATAGAGATAGACCCAAAGGAAGTGTTTCAAAATTAAATACTTACTCAGATGGCTTTAAGGTTTTAAAAACAATAGCTACTTTATTTAAAGAGTATAAACCGTTTTTCTTCTTTTCACTAGTAGCTATATTGTTGTTGCTAATATCAATTGCATTTGGATTACCTGTATTAATATCATATTTTAAGACTGGACTTGTTATGAGATTTCCAACACTTATAGTTTCTTGTATCTTTTTGGTTATGGCTTGTTTATTATGGTCTTGCGGTATAATATTAGATGTTATAGCTAAAAAGCACAAACAATTATATGAATTATATTTAAATACTTTAAGAAAAGAATCTCAAAAGGAAAAAGATGAAGATTAGTAAAAAAAAGAAGTTCTATATATGAACTTCTTTTATTTTATTATACCGCACGCAATTTTTTTCATGGAATTTCCGCTTGGTTGAGTCATTAAATCATCTGCATTACTATGTATTATAACTGTTTTACCAATAACCTCTGAAAGTTTAAATCTATTTGTAAAAAAAGACATATATGCGTAGCCTTTATTTCCAAATATTGGTGGAAAATCTCCAGAGTGATAGGGATGCTCACAGTTATTTGTACTAAAGTGAGAACCAGCATCAGCAAATTCATCTTTATCATTTCCACTACATTGCTCTCCTTCATGAATATGAAATCCATATATCTCATTTTTGCAGGTCTCATATGGAAGACCAAAAATCTCTAAGGTTACTAAAACACCATTTTTCATTTGTTTAAAGTTAACTACGCCATGTAAATTAGTATATTTTGCGCCACCTTTTATTATTGCTCTAGCAGTGGTGTTTATGTATGCACTTTTCATTTATTTCCTCCTCTCTTTAATATATAATATGTTTTACATTAAAAAATATTTGTATATTATGTAATTCTTGATTTTTGATATAAAATATAGTATTATATAACAGATAAAAGGAGTAGATATGTTAGAAAATTACATAAAAGAAATAAGAATTGGTAATATATTAGTTAAAAATAATATCTTTTTGGCTCCAATGGCGGGAGTTACTGATATACCATTTAGAAAAATATGTAGAAAGTTTGGTCCTGGACTTACTTTTACTGAGATGGCAAGTACTAAAGCAATGGAATTTAATAGCCAGAAAACAAGTAAGATTCTTCATATAATGGATGATGAGAGACCATCAGTAGTACAGATTTTTGGTAGTGATAAAGATGTTATTAAAAATACGATAGAAAAGCTAAATGATGATGATAATATAGATATAATAGATATAAATATGGGCTGTCCTGCACCAAAGCTAGTTAAAAATGGAGATGGAGCAGGCTTGCTTTTAAATTTAGATAAGGTAGAAGAAATAATAAAAGAAGCAACAAGGGTATCAAAAAAACCAATAACAGTAAAAACAAGAAAAGGTTTTAATGATAGTATTATAACAGCTGTAAAAGTAGCAAAGATTTGTGAAAAATATGGTGTGGCAATGATTACAGTACACGGAAGAACACGTGAGCAGTACTATAGTGGTAGTGCTGACTTAGATATTATAAAAGCAGTTAAAGAGGCTGTAAGTATTCCCGTAATTGGTAATGGCGATATAGTAGATATTGAAAGTGCAAAGAGAATGTTTGAGTATACAAAATGCGATGGCATAATGATTGCAAGAGGGGCTCAAGGAAATCCTTGGATTTTTAAGAGTATATTAGAGGGAAAAGATTATATACCAACAAATAAAGAACGCTTAGAAATAATATTAGAGCATATAAACTATGCTATAGAAAATGAAGAAAGTATTAGACAGGCAACTTTAAAAATGAGAAAACATATTGCTTGGTACATGAAGGGCTTAAAAAATAGTAGCTATATAAAAGATATGATTAATCGTGAAGAAGATATAGAAAAAGTAAAGGAAATATTAATTGAGTATTTATTATAAATGGTTGAAGAAACATTGTTTTAAGCTTTCTTGTACTATAGAGCTTTTTTTGATATAATGTATAAATAGTAAAATAGGTAAAGGGAAAATGATAACTAAACAAGCAAAGCAAAAAATACTTGAAACAATAAAAGATAAAGATGAGAGAATTTTAATATCTGGTATATTAGATAAAGCAATAAAATTTGAAAAAACGGATAGTCTGTTTTTTTCTAATTTTCTTAATTTAAATGAGTTTGATATGATAGAAAGAGTGCTAAATCATTTTAAGATAAAGTTTTATGAATTCTATGCAAATAAAGACTGTGAAAAAAGAAATATTGCTTTTATACCAGATTATTTATTAGAAAGTAAAGATAATTTATTTAGTGAGCATGTGTCATGTATAAAGATAATCTCTAATTCTAAAGGGAAATTACTTCATAAGGATTATATGGGAGCAATTTATTCATTAGGAATAAGAAGAGAGTATATTGGAGATATAATTTTAAATGAAAATGTAGCGTATTTTTTTTGTATGAATAGTGTAAAAGACTATTTTATTTTGAATTTACTCTCTGTTGGCAAATATGATGTTATTACTGAGGTAGTAGATATATTTTCTAATGAGGTTGAGAAATTATCTTTTAATTTCATAGAAAAAGAGTATATTATTCCATCATATAGAGTAGATGCGCTACTAAGCGAAGTATATAACTTAAGTAGAAGTGAAGTAAAGGATAAGATAATAAAAGGAGATTTATATATAAATGATAAAAGCATTTTTTATCCTAATACCTTGGTAACTTCTGGAGATATTATATCTTTTAAAAGATGTGGAAAGCTGAAAGTTGGAGAAGAAGTAAGAAAGACAAAAAGTAATAATATCGTATTAAAAGTATTTAGATATTCTTAAAATAGTAAAGGAGAATGTAATGAGAGTAGCATTTTTTACACTTGGTTGCAAAGTTAACCAATATGAAACAGATTTAATGATGAAGAATTTTATAGATAAAGGATATGAAATTTGTGATTTTAAAGATAAAGCTGATATATACGTTATAAATTCATGTAGCGTTACAAATCTTTCTACAAGAAAGACTAGACAATATTTAAGTAGAGCCAAAAAAATGGGTGGAATTGTAGTTTTGGCTGGGTGCTATGCACAAGAGATAGATAAAAATAAAAAGTTAGAGAATGTGGACATAATAATAGGAAATCAAGAAAAAAATGATATTGTAGAGATTACAAAAGAGTATTTAGAAAATAAAAAAAATAAGACTGTATATAAAGTCGCTGATATAAATAAAATAAAAAAATATATTCAAGAAAAAAATTTGACTACTGGAAGACAAATAAGGGAAAGCGTAAAAATTGAGGATGGATGTAATAATTTTTGTTCGTATTGTATTATTCCTTATGTAAGAGGAAGAGTAAGAAGCAGAAATTTGGATGATATTATTTTAGAGGTTAAATCTTTAGTAAAAAGCGGAGTAGGAGAAATTGTACTTGTTGGGATAGAAATTGCTTCATATGGTAAGGACTATACAGATAGTAATATTAATTTAATAGATGTTATTGAAGAAGTATCAAAAATTGACGGATTAAAACGAATAAGACTTGGTTCAATTGAGCCTAGAGTTTTAACAGATGAAAATATAAAAAGGCTTTCAAAGATAGACAAGCTATGTCCACATTTTCATATTTCAGTACAAAGTCTTGATAATAATGTATTAAAAAGGATGAATAGAAAATATACAAGAGAGGATATTTTTCATATTGTTGAGACAATAAGGGAAAACTTTGAAAATCCTGCTTTTACATGTGACATTATAGTTGGTTTCCCCGCAGAGACTGATGAAGAATTTGAAAATACAATAGATGGTGTAAAAAGAGTTGCTTTTTATGAAGTACATGTATTTAAATATTCTAAAAGGAAATGGACAATGGCAGCCAAAATGGATAATCAAGTTGATGGAAATATAGCACAAAAAAGAAGTGAAAAACTTATAACTTTGGCAAGTAATTTAAAAAGAGAATATATGGAAAAGATGTTAGGAAAAAAAGAGACAATTCTTATTGAGTCTCAAAATAGTGGATATGTACAAGGATATACCCCAAATTATGTTATGGTAAAGGTAAAATCTAATGAAAATTTAATTGGTAAACAAATAAAGGTAACATTAAAGGAAATTGATAAAGATGCTATGTTTGCAATAATATAGCATATTATCTTGAAAAAAAAGTAAAAAAGATATATAATCTGATAGAGGTTTAACGTTTGGAGGGATAGATATATGAGAAAAGCAATAATAATAATTTTATGTGCTTTAGGAATGATAGTTGGTGTTATTGTTGGAGAGCAAATGGCAGGAACTGCACTTAATTGGTTATCAATTGGTGGAAATATAGGACTTGAAAATCCATTACTTTTAGATTTAGGTGTAATTGAATTAACTTTAGGATTTTGGTGTAGAATAAATATTGGAGGAGTTATAGGACTCGTTATATTCGCACTTTTATCAAAATGGATTACTAGTTGGTTAAAAATATAGCAAAAAAGGAGAATGAATATGAAATCAATGTCAAGAGAAATAGGAATTGACCTAGGTACATCTTATACAAGAATTAGTTTAAGAGGCAGAGGTTTGGTTTTATCTGAGCCAACTGTAGTAGCAATTAATAAAATAACAGGTGAAATACTTGCTGTTGGAAATCAAGCAAAAGAAATGCTTGGAAGGACACCAGATAGTATTGTGGCAGTAAGACCTTTAAAAGACGGAATAATAGCGGATTTTGAAGCTACAAGAATGTTAATTCAAAATCTAGTATATAGGGTTGTTCCAAAGAGCCTTTTTTATAAGCCAAAGATAGTAATTACAATACCATCTTCAATAACAGATGTAGAAGAAAGAGCTGTAGAAGGTGTTGGATATAAAGCTGGAGCAAAGGCAGTTTATCTAATGGAGGAAGTTATGGCAGCAGCAATTGGAGCTGGACTTCAAATAGAAAGACCAGAAGGAAGTATGATTGTTGATATAGGCGGAGGAACTTCAGAGATGGCTGTAATGTCTCTAGGTGGAATTGTTACTGAGAACTCTGTAAAGGTTGCAGGAGACAAACTAGATAAAGATATTGTTGAATATATTAGAACAAAATTTAATGTGCTAATTGGTGAAACTGAAGCAGAAGAGATAAAAAAACAGATAGGAAGTGCTAGTTCTGCAATGACAGAAGAAAGAATGAGCATTAAAGGAAGAAATCTTTCTAATGGTTTACCAGAGACAGTTACTGTAACAACTCTTGATATAAACGAAGCTATGAAAGATTCATTAGAAATAATTTTAAAGGCAATAAAGTCAACATTAGAAAAGACACCACCAGAGCTTTCATCAGATGTTATGAGTAAAGGAATTGTACTATGTGGTGGGGGTGCATTACTTAAAAATATAGATAGGTATATAAATGAGCAGACAGGTATTCCTGTTTTTATTGCAGAGTCTCCTACAGAATGTGTTGCAAGAGGAGTCTCAAGTGCTCTTGAAAATATAGAAGTACTAAGAAAATCTTCTAAGGGAAGAGGAGTTTAAAAAATATATAGTTTAATACTTATTTTAGAGGAAATAATAATATTAAAAGTTATATAAAAAAGGACAGATTAAATGGATTATGGTATAGATTTTTCAAATAATAGTCAAAAAAGGAAGAAAAAAATAATATTTATAGTTATATTTTTAATATTTGTTATAATGTTTGTTGCATTTTTCTTTAGAAATAGTAATAACGAGATTGTATCTAAAGTAGCTTCTGTTATTTCTAAGCCAATAAATTTTGTATATAATGGTATTAATAATATATTTAATTCTGATAGTTCTGATGTAGAAGAATTACAAGCTCAAAATGAAGAATTAAAGAAAGAAAATGAAGAATTAAAAATGCAAGTATTTGAATCTCAAAAAATACTAGATGAAAATACTACTCTAAAGGAAATGCTTAATATTCAAAAAGAATATCAACATTATGAGACCGTTATGGCAAATATAATATATAGAGAACATGATAATTGGACGCAGACATTTACAATTGATGTTGGCTCTAATGATGGTATAAAATTAGATCAGACTGTGGTTCATGAAGAGGGGTTAGTAGGATATGTATCTGATGTAACAGAGACAACAGCAGTTGTTACTACAATATTAGATGCTTCATCTTCTGTAAGTGTAAATATTAGTACTATAAATGAGCCTGCAGTTGTAAATGGAGATTTAGAGCTTAAGGAGCAAAATAGATTAAAATTAACTTATATTCCACTTGATACAGAGATATCAGTATCAGATATGTTATATACATCAGGAATAGGCTTAAAATATCCAAGCTCTATTCCTGTTGGTAGAATAGTAGAAATTGTAAATAATAAAAATGATGTAAATAGGTATGCTTTAGTTGAGCCTTGCGTTGATATAGGTAAAATATCTGAAGTAGCAGTAATTGTAAATTAGGTGAAAAATAATATGCAAAGAGTATTAAAAATAATAGTAACAATTTTATTATTTATTATTTCGCTATCTATTCAACTATTTATCTTTAATAATATGAGTCTTTTTGGCGTAAAGCCTAATATGCTACTGATATCTATAATAGTAGTTAGTCTATATACTAGCATATATTCATGTACAATATATTCATTCTTTTTAGGTCTTATAATAGATTTAATGTTTGGCGGATCAGGTATGTTTACTATTTCCTATACCGCAATAGGAATGCTACTTGGATTTATAAATGAAGACTACATGAAAGAGAATTATTTTTCGATAATAATTCTTACAACATTAAGTGTTGCTCTATTTGAAACTGTTCAGTATTTTCAAAGCATGATAATACTATCTAGTTACGTAAGTTTTTTCTTCTTTTTAAAACAGGTAATATTAAGTATTCTTTTAAATGTTGTACTAGTATTTATAATTCGCTTTATATTTGGAAAAATAATAGAGCATATTGATAAAAAGCAAAATAGAATATATTGGTAATTTTAAGTAGGAGGTGCAAGTTTGGAGTTTTTTAAATCAAAATTTAAGAAGTTATTTGATATATTAGAAAATAGAGAACTTGTGCTTTCTATTTTTTTAATATTAATTGCAATTATATTTATTATTCAATTATTTAATATACAGATAATAAATGGTGCGTCTTATAGAGAACAAGCCGAAAATAAAATTGTAAGAACAGAGACTATTTCTGCATCTCGTGGTGAGATATATGATAGAAATGGTGTATTATTAGCTACAAATGAACTTACATATAATGTTGAGATATATAGAACAAAAGTCGGAACAGAACTAACAAATGATGCTATAAAGTATTTAGTTGATATATTAGAGAGCAATGGCGATACGGTTTATTCGACATTTCCAATAAATGATAATTTAGATAATTTTTCAGATGAGTATTTAGAAGATAATGAGGCAAGAATAAATTTCTTAGAAAATCTTGACTTAAGTAGTGATGCTTCATTTGAAGATGTAATAAATTATTATTCTGAGCTTTATGCTGTAGAAGATTATAGTTATGAAGATAAAATAAAAATAATAAAAGTAAAGTATGAAGCTAACTATAATGGATATTCGCTGTTTAACAGCGCAGTTATAGCTAAAAATATTTCTAAGAATTCTGTTGCTCAAATTGAAGAATTAAAGAGTAAACTATATGGTATTAATATTGTTGCCGTACCTAAAAGATACTATGTTTCAGACGACTTTGCATGTCACATATTAGGTTATGTAAGTAATATTAGTAATACAGAATATGAGAGCTTAAAAGATAAAGGGTATACAATCAATAGCGTTATTGGAAAATCTGGTATTGAAGAATCTATGGAGCCATATTTAAAAGGCACTGATGGAATAAAAAAAGTTGTTACTGACTCGCTTGGAAATGTAACATCTGAAGTTATTACACAAGAAGCTGTTTCTGGTAATAATGTAACCTTAACTATTGATTATAGAATTCAACAAGTAGTTGAAAATGCACTAAAATCTACTTTAGAAGGTCTTCAAAATGGAACATTAAGTAGCGAACCTATTCCTGAAGCAAAAGCTGGAAGCTGTGTAGTATTAGATGTTGAAACAGGAGAAGTGTTAGCTATGGCAAGTTATCCTACATATAATATAAATAACTTTGCAGATGGTATTACTACACAGCAATGGCAACAATTAATTGAAGATGAGCAAAATCCAATGTTTAATAGAGCAATTTCAGGAACATATTCTCCTGGATCTACATTTAAGATGCTTATGGGAATTGCAGGACTTGAGTCAGGGCAAATAACAGTTGATGAAGAATATACAGATCCTGGAATTTATCCTTATTCATATAATCCTAAATGCTGGATATATACAGCTCATAATACAACACATGGAACAATTAATTTAACTGGTGCGCTTAAAGGCTCTTGTAACTGTTATTTCTATGAAGTGGGAAGAAGAATAGGTATATCTACAATTGTAGAATGGGCAAAAAATTTTGGACTTGGCCAAAAGACAGGAATTGAACTATCAGGAGAAGCTGAAGGAAATATAGCCGGAGATGGAGCAGAGGGATGGTCTTTAGGAGATACTTTATCTGCCTCAATTGGTCAATCAACAAATTTATTTACACCAATTCAGCTTGCAAATTATATATCTACAATTGCAAATGGAGGAACACTTAATAAAGTATCATTAATAAAGAGCGTAGGTAGTGACATATCATTTGTGTCTTTAAGTGATGTGGCTGAGTATTCTAAGGAGTTTACTGGTGTTGATTTTAATACAAATGAATTAGAAATAAATTCTAGTTATATTGATGCCATAAAAGAGGGAATGTATGCCGTTACAACTGAGACTGGTGGTACAGCTGCAGATATTTTTGCAGATAGCAAAGTAGAGGTAGCAGGAAAAACTGGTACAGCACAGGTATCAGATGGAGCAAACAATGCAATATTTGTTGGCTTTGCGCCATATGATAATCCTAAAATTGCTGTTGTTGCAATAGTAGAGCATGGCTCAGAGGGATACTATCTAGCTCCTATGGTAAAAGAGATAACAAACGAGTATTTTGATATATATACTAATGATGCACAAAAAGAAAAAACTCAAGAAATTGTACAAAACAGAATAGAGTTTTAAGGGCTAGCAATTTGTTAGTCCTTTTTTTAAAAATATATTTCTTAAATAATGTTACTTAATATGATATAATAAAATAGAGTAAATGAGGGGGATATATGGATAATAAATTGATTTTTTCTTTATATGAAAAGGCAATAGGTAATCTAGAGTTAGAGACTGTTTTTGATATAATTAATTTATATGGAAATAAATGTATAGGTGGAATAGAAATTAATACCAAAAATCTTGAATATTTAGAAAAATGTGCAATGTTATGTAAAAAGAATAAGATGCTTTTTAGATGCCATTTTCCTTTAGAGGCAATGAGTGAAAATGAAACAAAGAAATATTTAAATGCTGTAGATAATTTATCTAAAAGGCTAAGATATAAAATAAATATAGTATTTCATAGTCTTTCTTATCAAGATACAATAGAAGAAATGTTAGATGATACTAAAGAATATATAGAAAAAATATTAGGTTTTGTAGAAAAATATAAATTGAATGTATATATTTCTATTGAAAATTTAAATTTTAAGAATAATATAAAAAGAATTAATGTTTCAAAGATAGATGAAATTTTAAAAAAAGAAAAAAATTTGTATTTTACGTACGATATTGGTCATGATATATTTGATAATAAAAAACCTTCTAATTTAACTAAATTACAAATAAGTAGAATAAATAATGTTCATATCCATAGTGTAGACAATGGTGAGGATCATCACATGATAGTAAAAGATACTAAAGTATTATTTGAGCTTAATACGGCTCTTAATAACTTAAAAAAAATAAATTATAATGGCCCTATAGTATTAGAGTATTCTATTAAATATTTAAATGGAAAAAAGATGGAAGAAAAAATAATAGATTTTGTGAAATCATTTAAGTTTTTCAAAGATTTTTTATTAAATATTTAATACTAAAAAAATTAATTTTTAAGTACTTTTCAAAAATTTAGTACTATGATATAATGTTGTGGGGTGATAAATATGAGCAAATATAATATTTACAAAAATATAAACCCAAATATATTTAGAGGATATGATATTAGAGCTATATATGGTAAAGATTTAAATGAAGATATAGCATATACAATTGGATTATCTTTTGGTTCATATATTAGGGAGAAAGGATATGAAAAATGTATAGTAGGACATGATAATAGAGTTTCTTCAGAGCCACTAGCAGATGCACTACTTGAAGGTATTACAAGTACAGGTGTAAATGTTGTTTATTTAGGACTTTGTACAACTCCTATGTACTATTATGCGCAAAAAAAATTGGAAATTGATCCGGGCGTGATGATTACTGCATCACACAATCCTAAAGAATACAATGGATTTAAAATAGCTTTTGATGATTTTGGAAATGCTTGCGGTCAGATGATTCAAGACTTTAGAGTTTATACAGAAGAAGGAAATTTTAAATCTGGTGAAGGAAAAGTAAGTACTTACGATATAAAGCAAGAATACCTAGATGCAATAAAAGCATCAATTAATCTTGGAAATAGAAAAGTAAAGGTTGTAGTTGATACTGCAAACGGGACAGCATCTATTATTGCTAGAGAAGTTTATGAAATGTTTGATGGTGTTGAGCTGATTCCTTTATATATGGAATCTAATCCAGAGTTTCCAAATCATCACCCAGATCCAAGTGTAGAAGCAAATAATGCAGACTTAAAGAAAAAGGTGATAGAGACAGGAGCAGACTTAGGTGTTGGAATTGATGGAGATGGTGACAGAGTAGGAATTATAGATGAGAAAGGAAATATGGTATACATAGATTTTTATGCTATTATTATCTGGAGAGATATTATGAGTAAAGTAAAAAACAAACATGCTTTATTTGATGTAAAATGCACAAAAGCTCTATCAGATGAGATAGTAAAACTTGGAGGAATTCCTGTATGCTATAGGACTGGTAATTCATATATGAAAGCAAAAATGAGAGAAGGAGACTTTGCTTTTGGCTCTGAACTATCTGGACATGTATTTTTTAGAGATAAATGGGATAATATTGATGATGGACTATATGCCGGATTAAGGCTTGTTGAGATATTATCTAAGACTGATAAAACTGTTTCAGAGCTTTTAGATGGAGTAAAAAGATATTATTCTAGTCCTGAAATTATAATTAAATCAACTGATGAAGAGAAATTTAAAGTAATAGAAAAAGTAAAAGAGTATTGTAAACAAAAAGGCTATACAGTAAACGATATAGATGGTGTAAGAGCTGAATTTACTAATGGTTGGGCTTTAGTTAGAGCTTCTAATACAGGTCCAAATATAACAGCAAGGTTTGAAGGAGTGACTCCTGAGGATAAAGAGGCTATACAAAAAGAATTTATGGCTTTAATTTAAAATATAATATGAGTTGCTTTAAAAAAGCACTCATATTTTTTATATTTTAGTTGAATTTTTCTAATTAATATTGTACTATTAGTGTGTAGCTAGTTTGACAAAAAAACAGGAGGAGTGGCTTATGAAAAAATATAAGATAGGATTTGTTCAAGGAGTGTTTGATATGTTTCATGTTGGACATTTGAATATATTAGAAAGAGCAAAAGAAAATTGTGATTATTTAATTGTTGGAGTCAATTCAGACAAGCTAGTCGAAGAATATAAAAATAAGAAAACAATAATTCCATGTGATGAAAGAATGAGAATAATTAAGGCTTTACGTTGCGTAGACGAAGTTATTGAAATGCATGATAGAGACAAAGTAAAGGTATGTACTGAGCATAATATAAATGCTATTTTTATGGGCGATGATTGGAAAGGATCAGACTTTTATAATAAAATGGAAGTTGAGTTAAAAAAATACAATGTAGACATAGTGTATTTTCCATATACAAGAGGAACTTCTTCTACTGTTTTAAGAGAAAAGTTACTTGCTAGATAGTATAATTAAAGACTTTTATAACATATCTTTTTCACAAAAATACCTTTAAATATATACAATAATATGATATAATGAACACGAATATTTTAGTGCAGATAAGACTATAAGAATGTATTTATAATAAAAAAGAAAGGGAGAATATAATGAGTTTTATAAACAAAATTAAAGAAATTTATAAGTATAGACATATGTTATTTACTTTAGTAAAACAAGATTTACAAGGAAGATATAAAGGCTCAATATTTGGATTTTTATGGACATTATTAAATCCTTTATTTATGTTACTTATATATTCAATTGTTTTTCAATTTGTATTTAGATCTAATATAGAGTATTATCCTATCTATTTGTTTGTTAGTTTAATGCCTTGGAATGCATTTAATAGTATGATAGGAGGAGGAACAACTTGTGTTTCAAATAATGCAAGTATAATAAAAAAGGTATACTTTCCAAGAGAAGTTTTACCGCTTTCTGTAATAATTAGTAATACTATTCAGTATTGTTTTAGCTTAGTAATTACTATTATTGCAATATTAATTTCTGGTATAGGTCTATCATTTAATGCATTATGGTTACCATTAATTATTTTGGTACAAATAACCTTTGCATTTGGACTAATACTAATGTTATCTGCAGTAAATGTGTATGTAAGAGATGTACAATATATGATGAATCCAATTATGATGATATGGATGTACGCTTCACCAATATTGTATAGTATACAAATGGTTCCAGAAAAATGGCTTTCATTATATAAGTTAAATCCAATGACAGTTATTCTTCAAGGATATCAAGATATTTTATATAATAAAACAATGCCAGATTTTAGCTCATTAGGAATAACATTTTTAGTATCACTAGGTATATGTGTTATAGGATATCTAATATTTAATAAACTACAAAAACGTTTTGCAGAGGAGGTTTAGTAATGGCTAAGAAGACAAAAAATAAAAATGATGTAGCAATCTCTGTAAAGAATGTTACAAAAGAGTTTACTGTATATGAAGATAAATCGTATTTTTTAAAAGAAAAAATTGGACATCTAGGAAGAAACAAAAAAAGAAAACATGTTGTTTTAAAAGATATATCTGTTGATATAAAAAAAGGAGAGTCTGTTGCATTAATTGGTGTTAACGGATGTGGGAAATCTACATTATTAAAACTTTTAAATAAAATTATATACCCACAAAAAGGTACTATTGAGATAAATGGTAAAGTATCTAGTATGATAGAGCTTGGAGCTGGATTTAATACTGATTTTACTGGTAGAGAAAATATTTATTTTAATGCTTCAATGTATGGGCTAGGAAAGAAGGATGTAGATCCAATTATAGATAAAATAATAGAATTTTCTGAGCTTGGTGATTTTATAGAGTCACCAGTTAGAACATATTCTTCAGGAATGTACATGAGACTTGCATTCTCAATTGCAGTTAATGTACAAGCTGATATTTTGCTAATAGATGAAATTTTAGCGGTTGGAGATGCACATTTCCAGGCTAAATGTTTAGACAAGATGAAGGAGCTAAAAGCTGAGGGAAAAACAATGGTTTTTGTATCACATAATACAACACAAATAAAAAGTTTTTGTGATAGAGCATTGTGGATAAGAAAAGGCGAAATTGTAATGGATGGACCTACTGATGACGTACTAAAAAAATATATTGAAGAGCAAGGCTAGGAAAGGTAAAAAATATGGGGAATAATATTAAGATTAGTTACTGTAATTGTACAAAAAAAATAAAAGAAAAATATAAGAAAAATTTTAAGTCTGCAGATTTAGTTAGTATTGATTTAAATACACTAGCTAATGATGTAAAAGAAGAGATTAATGAAGATAATAAGCTGTTTAATGAGTATGTATTATTTAAATATTTATATCAAAATGGTGGTTTAGTACTTAATGGAGATTTTGAATTTATAAATTCAATAAATTCTTTTTTTGAGAATGATTTCTTTATTGGATTTTGCGATGATAAAGATCTTGCTACAAATATTGTTTGGGTAAAGGAAAAAAACAATAAAACAGTAGGAACTGTTTTAGATATTATAAAGAGTGAAAACTATGAGAATATAACAGATGTTTTTTCTAAGATAACAGGAAAGGATTTGCATAACAACTATAATTATGTATTAAAATTTGATGAGAATTCATTTATATATCCTTATGATTTCTTTTATCCAATAGACTATGAGAAGATTGGTAAAGGATTTACAAGCAACATTAAAGCTTTATATTATGACAGCAATAGAAAGCTTGGCTTTAGACAAAGCTATAAAGTAAGAGTTTTAAGAAAAATAGGTCCTACTGCTTGCGAGTACTTCTTTGCTATTATGAGGAGATTAAAGAATAATATAGGATATAAAAAATATCTTTTCTTTCAGAATTTAAAAAGAAAATTTTCTGTTAAAAAAGATGTAGGTATTGAAGATACAATAGCTGCATTAGATAGATATCTTGAGCAAAAAAAGAATGGAAAGAATACTGAATATTTAATTATTCATAATCCTAATTGGCTAGGAGTAACGAGTGCTACAAAGGAATTATTTGAAAATCTTCTTCCTATGCAAGAAGTATTTTTAAATAAAAATGTTGATATTATAGTAGATAAGATAATTGAGCTTGACGTAAAGCAAGTGATCTTTAGTGCTTTTAATTATGGCTGGGATAAAATTGCCATAAAACTTAGAGAAAAGAAGCCTCAAATAAAACTAAAGAGTTTTTGGCATGGAAGTCATTCACAAGTAATCGAAGAGATAAACTGGGGAACTAATCTTATGGTTATAAACCTTCATAAAGCTGGTGTAATTGATGTTATGGGGACATGCAAGGCAAGTCTTGTTAATTTCTATAATTCTCAAGGATACACGTCTGCATTTATAAAAAATACAGTAAGGCTTACAGATGAAGTAAAAGCAGAAATTGCAAAAGTATCAAAAAAAGACGATGGAAAACTTAAATTTGGATTATATTCTGCAAGTACTGACTGGAGAAAAAATACTTTTAATCAAGTTATGGCTGCATCTTCATTTAAAAATGCTGAGCTAGAAGTTGTACCTTTAAAGTATGAATTAAAGAAACTTGCATATTATAATGATCTTGAAATAGTAGGATCAAGCACTCATTTAAAAAGAGAAGAGTTACTTGTTAGAATGGCTCAAAGAGACATTGTTTTATATGTTACTTTCTCTGAGTGCGCTCCGATGCTTCCAATAGAGGCATTAGAAGCTGGAACCATATGTATAATGGGACATAATCATCATTATTTCCAAGGTACAAAACTTCATGATTATCTTGTTGTTGAAAGGGAAGATGATTTGACAGCTATAGAAGAGAAAATAAAGCTTGCTCTTGAACATAAAGATGAGATATTTAAGTTATATAAAGAATGGAAAAAGCAAAATGATGCAGAAAGTACACAAAGTGTAATAGATTTCTTAAATATGTAGGAGGGAATATGAATAGACACGTAAAAAAAATTAAATCTATATTCTTTTATCAAAAAGATTATACAGAAGATGTTATAGAAGATATTGAAGATATTAAAGATACTTCTTTTGTTGCTATTTATAATCCTGAATGCATAGGTATTATGAATGCTACAATCGAACTTTTTGGAAAAGATAATTGTATAAAATTGTATGAAATATTTAATAAAAAACAAATTGACAATATTGCTAAAGCTATAGTAGATAAAAATTTTAAACAAGTGATTTTTGCAACTATGGCTTATGGATATAAAGATTTAGCAGAAAAAATACATAATTTAGATGAAAAAATTAAGATAAAATTTATATGGCATGGTAGTCATGCTCTATTTGTAAATTACAATGAACAAACTTTCTTGGAAGAGTTATTACAACTTCAAAAAAGAAGTATTGTATATTCCATTGGATTTATAAAAAAGGCAATGGCAGACTTTTATTTATATAAGGGATACAATGCAAAGCATTTAATGAATGATGTCCATCTTAAAGATAAAGATGAATATAAAAAAGATAAGGAAGATAAAAGATTAAAGATAGGCCTTTACTCTTCAGGAGATAGATGGGAAAAGAACACATATAATCAGTTAAGTGCATGTGCTATGGTAAAAGATGCATATATTGATATTGTACCACAAACAAAACTTGCTACAAGTTTTTGTAAGTTGATGAATATAAAAACAGTTACAGATGATGCACCAATGTCTTTAAAGAGAAAAAAATTATTAAAGCGTATGGCAAATAATGATATTAATTTATATGTAACATTTACAGAATGTTCTCCTATGATACCACTTGAGAGCTTTGAATTAGGTGTTCCATGTATAATTGGTAATAATACAGATTTCTTTTTAAATAATGAAAAGTTAAATGATTTAATTGTTGTTAAAGAAGAAGATAGTATTGATGAAATATATGAAAAAATTAATACTTGTTTAGAAAAAAAAGATGAAATTATGAAATTATATAAAGAATGGAAAAAAGATTATTCAGAAAGAGTAGAAAAATTAAAAGAAGACTTTTTAAATGATTAATAGGAGGAAGATTTTGTGGAAAAGAAAAGTAATAAGATAATACATTATATTTGGTTTGGTGGCAATCCATTATCTGATCTTACTAAAAAGTGTATACAAACATGGAAAAAATATTTACCCGATTTTGAGATTATGGAATGGAATGAGAATACATTTGATGTAAATCAATGTCCTTTTGTAAAGGAAGCTTATGAGCAGAAAAAATGGGCTTTTGTTGCAGATTATACCAGATTTAAAGTCTTAGAAGAATATGGTGGAATATATCTTGATACTGATATGGAAATTACAGGTGACATTTCTAAATTTCTAGAGAAGGATTTATTTTTTGGAGTAGAAGACTCTAAGATGATAAATGCAGCTGTTGTTTGGGCAAAAGAGGCTCATAATCCATATATAAAAGACATAGTTAATATATATGAAAATAAAAAGAAATTTAATGAAACAGGAGATTTATACGCAGAAAGTGTACCAAGAGTATTAACAAAATATTTTGAAGAATATGGATTTGATAGAGAACTTGATAAAGTACAAGAGCTTGATGATGGGAAGATACATATTTACCCTATGGAATATTTTTATCCGTTAAGTTATGATTATCAGCATAATAACTTTACTGACAATACAGTTATGATACATCACTTTGATGCTACATGGATTAGTCCTATGGAAAAATTTAAAACAAAAATGAAAAGAAAAAATATGATTTGGGTAGTATATGTTATAGATTTCTTTATTAATTTAAAAAATAAAGTTAAGTTCTTTTTAAATAATAGAGATATTGTTACATTTTTTACTATGTTTTTGATAATGATGTCAGCTTTACTTGCATTAACACCGCTTGATTTTACATCACTTCCTATAGGAAATTTAAAATCGGATTTTAGTGTATCTTTTTGGCAGGTTTTAATTATCTCATTATTATGGACATTTTTTACTGCAAAGACAAGAAATATACATTTGAATTTTTATACTGATAAATTATTAGGAAGAAAACAAGAAGATATTGATAATGGGGTTATCGACAATAAGCCATTGGATTTAACTCAAACTCTAAAACTTCAAAAAAGAGAAAAAATACTTTTTACAATTCAATATATTATAACAATAGTTGTTTCATTATTCCCTGTTATGCAGATTGCAAATATTGTACCAAATGGAGTTATTTTCTGTACAGCTGTTTTTTTAATTAATTTATATATGATATGGATAGGAATAAATAAAAACTTTAGATTTAGAATTCTAGAGCTTATACCATTTGGAATAATTTTAGGATTATTAATTGTATCTAATTTTAGTAGTGGGTTATTAATTTCAATTAGTACTTTTATTTTTGTATTAATAAATATAATTAAAAATGAGCCAAAAAAGAAGAGACTATATACGTTTGTTGCAAGCTTTAGTATTTGTTTTATTATAGCTTTAGGTATATGTCTATTTACAAATAGTATGATCTCTAATATCTCACTTAGCTGTGATTTATTCTCTGATAGTGTGATAGAGCAGATGGGAGACTATACGATAAAATCTGATATTATAACTGAATTTAATTATCTTAAAGATTATTTTAGTAATGGAATTGAGACTATTAGCAGTTCTAGTTTATTAATTAGTGCAAAATTATATTTTGTATTATCTATTATTATGACGTTAATATTAAGCTTAGTAAATAAGAATAAAAATTACCTATTTATTATAGTTTTAATTGTTTTAAATTCAATTCAATTATTATCTATAGGTATTAATTTAGGATTTATTAATGTTATAGTATTTTCATTATTGCTTTTATTAGTTGTTCAAAAGACGATATTAAATATATTAGATAAGAATTAGTGTAAATTAAACGGAGGAAGAAATGAAGTCAATTTTAAAAGTAATATCTTTAATACCATTATATTTTATATTAGTGATTTTTAATAATGCACAAAATTTAGCTATTGATAAATCATTTATCAATGTAGATTTTGTAAATTTTCCAACAATTATATCGTTTTTATTAATTGCATTAATTATATTATTTTGGAAGAAGTTTAAACCATATAGAAAACTTACAATAGGAATATGTTTAGTAACTTTGTCATGTGTTTTGCTAAATGGCTTCTTTGCAGATAAAATGATGTATAAGTTTATATTTTTATATTTAGCAATGATTTGCAATGCATATATATTTAGCAAAATAACAAAACAGAGATTTGAAATATCTATTTTTGCTTCAAATGCTGTTTTAATGCTTATTGCTTTAGTGCTTGCATTCTTTAATTTATTAAAAATATTTATTTATGTTATGCTTGCAATACAGATTTTAATGCTTGTATATATAGCAATAAATAATAAAAAATTACCAGGTGCTGATGAGATTAAGTTTAATGGAGTAAGTCTGCTTATATTTTCAGTAATGTTTTTAGTTTTTGTAATTGGTGGAATTAATAGATATGTGCATACTTGGGACGAGTATTCTCATTGGGCATATGATGCCAAAGTTGTAGCAACATACGATAAGTTGTCTACTTGTGAAGAATCTGTATCTTCTACTAGAAACTATCCACCACTTATGAGTCTATGGCAGTATTATACATCTAGAATTGTAGGTTTTAGTGAAACTAATCTTTATATTTCATTGTCATTATATATACTAGTTATGATTATGCCTACATTTGCGCTTATTAACAAGAGTAACAGATGGCTCTTACCATTATTTACAATAATCATGTTTTTTGGAGCAAGTCTTTTTGGAAGTACATATACATATGACACTTTATATGCAGATTATGCAGCTGCAGCAACATATTTGACTTGTTTTGTAATTTATTTATTATATAGAGATAAAGATGAAAAAAATAAAAATAGATTGCTATTTTTAGCTTTAGCAATGAACGTTTTGTTAAAGCCAACTGGAATAATTGCAGCATTTGTGTTATTTGTAATAATGGCTATTAGAGATTATCTGCTATTAAATGATAATAAGCTTAATATAAAGAATTTTTGGAAGTCTATAGGAAAATTATGGCAAAAATATTGGAAATTAGGAATAAGTATAGTACTACTTTTTGTAATCTGGTTTGGATATGTAAAAGTCTGTGACATTATAGTTCCAAAATATTATGATGTTAAGGTATTACCAGAGTCACTAGAAACAGGTATTTCATATAAGTTAAATGTTGAAGTTATTGCAAGAGTGTTATATGGCGCAATTGAAAGCTTTGATGGAGAGCTTTTAGGAAAATATACTCTATTACAGTTTACAATAGTAATGATAGCTGTTGGATTTTGTGCAATGTATTTAAACAATAAGAAGGACGCTTTGTTTAAGATCTTACCATATGCAATGGGTGGTGCTTTATATTATGTTTTAACTGTTCTTGCAATATTTGTTACATTTACAGTTTATGAAGCAAAAATGGTTGCATCTCTTGGAAGATATATAAATAATTTTAATGTAGCAATATTCTTGTTCTTAATTGCTTATTTGTGCTCAAGTGACTTCTTAAAAAATAAGGGAGCAAAAATATTGACTACTGTTGTGGTACTATTTGTTTTTGGAAGTATTAGTGTGTTAGATTCTACATATTTTGCAACAGATCTGCAAGAGAGAGCTGAAACAAGAGATATAAGTTATGAGCTAAGAAGTAAATTTGAAATACTTAATGAGTATACTGAAGAAGATAGTCAAGTATATGTGTTAGATCAAAAAGATTCAGATGGAATTATGGCAATGTGGTATGCTAGATATTATGGTTTCCCAAGAAGAGTAAATGCATATCATCAATCAATTGCATGGAAAATTAGAACAGATAAGAATGCATATGATTTGCAAGATTGGGGATTAACTGCAGAACAACTTTCAACTGATTTAGTAGAATCTGGGTTTGACTATTTATATTTGTATTCATCAGATGACGAGATGTTTGAGAGAATGAAATTTATGTTTGAAGACTATGAGAATTGCAGAAATTATGTATTATTTAGAGTTATAAATGTAGATGGACACGCAATGCTTGAGGGAATAGCTTAAAATTAATAAGTATTAGTTTTAATGATGAATTAAAGCTAATACTTATATTTTTTTAAAATAATGTATAAAATTGTTTGAATATAGTTTAATAATATAATATAATTATCTACAGAAAATAATATTTAGGAGGCGATTAAAATTAAAGTATTAGTTATTGTACCAGCATATAATGAAGCATTAAATATAGAAAAAACTATAAAAGATATTACTACAAACACATCTTATGATTATGTAGTAATTAATGATTGCTCTACTGATAATACAAAAGAGGTATGTCAAAAAAATAATTATAACATGGTATCACTTCCAATTAATTTTGGACTAACTAGTGGTATCCAAGTTGGAATGAAGTATGCAAAACAGAATGGATATGATATTGCAATTCAATTTGATGGTGATGGACAGCATGATGCTAAGTATTTAAAAAAATTAGTAAAAGAAATAGAAAAAAATAATGTGGATGTTGCAATAGGTTCTAGATTTGTAGAGAAGAAGAAGCCTTTTACTGCCAGAATGCTAGGAAGCAGAGTTATAAGTTTCGCAATAAAGTTAGTAACATGGAAAAAAATAAATGATCCTACATCAGGTATGCGTGCATATAATAAAAAGGCAATAGATATGTTCAATTCTAATGCAAGCCTAACACCCGAGCCTGATACAATTGTATATATGATAAAAAAAGGATTAAATGTTAAAGAAGTTCAAGTAGAAATGAGAGAAAGAGAATTTGGAGAGAGCTATTTAAATGCCTTCAAATCTATAAAATATATGGTAAATATGATGCTTTCTATAATTTTTATTAGAACATTTACAAGGAAAGAAAAGTAGGAGGTAAGAACTTATGTCATTAACATTAAGAATTATATTACTTATAGGCTCACTAATATCTTTTTATTTATGTGTTAAGAAGATTAAACAGGCAAAACTTAAAGTTGAAAATTCTATTACTTGGATGATGGGAAGCTTTGTTTTAATACTTATGAGTATATTTGATCAAGCTGTTCAATGGCTTGCTAATAAACTTGGATTTATGGCTTCAGTAAATTTTGTATTTTTTATAATAATAGTATTTTTATTAATACAAGTATTTATTGATAATATTAGATTATCTACATTAAATGAAAAAATAAAAAATCTAAATCATTATATAGCGCTAAAAGAAAATTCAGACGAAAGAGAAAAAAATGTTAAGGAGTAATTATAATGGAATATAAGTATAAACTATCTATTGTAG
The DNA here is from genome assembly GCA_944386345.1 of uncultured Clostridia bacterium. Taxonomy (GTDB): domain Bacteria; phylum Bacillota; class Clostridia; order TANB77; family CAG-465; genus CAG-465. The sequence goes on along the minus strand of CALXAR010000001.1, from coordinate 1,748 downwards.
CACTTGTATATAATTTGGAGAAATATTTACCAAGATGTCTTGACTCATTAGTAAATCAGACTCTAAAAGAGATAGAAATATTGTGTGTAGATGATGGTTCTACTGATTCTGCACCTCAGATTATTGATGAGTATGCAAAGAAATATCCTCAAAAGGTAAAAGCTTACCATAAAGAAAATGGCGGAGAATTTACGACAAGAAATTTTGGACTTGAGCATGCTAGTGGAGAATATATAACTTTTGTAGATACAGATGATTATGTAGAGCCAAACTGGGCGGAAAAACTATATGATGCTGCAAAATCAAATAATGCAGATATGGCTGTTTGCGGATTTGAAAGAATTGATTTATTAACAAATAAGGTTGTCAGTAAAGATATGACTGGATATGGACATGCTGTAAAAGAAATTAATCCCAAAGATGATTTTTGTGTTTTTATAAATCCTGCACCATGGAATAAAATTTTTAAAAGAGAAAAGGTAAAGGATTTAAGATTTCAAAACTTTAGAAATTTTAACGATATGATTTTTTTAGCAAGCTCATATTCAAGAATAAATAAGATTGCTTTTGTACCAGATGTTTTATATCATTATTATTTAAGGTATGATTCTCAAATTCATAGTGTTAATAGCAAAGATGTAGATAATTTAAAAAAATATTTATTAGAATTAAAGAAACTATATGAAAAAGAGAATAAATATCAAGAAATGAAATATATAATTGACTTTATGGCCTTTTTACATTTAGGAATGTCTGTTATGTATAGAGCCTCATATGATAAGACAATTGATATAAAGAAAATGGTAAAAGATACTATTGTATATTTAGATAAAAATTTCTCTACTTGGAGAAAGTCTCCATTTTTAAAATTTGGATATTCTTTTAAAAAAGGTTTTAAGAGAGTGGCATTAAGTGTAATTGCTTTTTTATATAGGCATCATATGGCAATGGTATATATTGGAATATATAGATTTGCTGTTGATAAGTTAAAAATAGATATTAAGTGGTAAACTTATATTAAGAGGGAGGAAAATGAGTAATAAACCAAAAGTAAGTATTGTTGTACCCGTATATAAGTCAGAAAAATATATAAGAAAATGTTTAGACAGTTTATTATCTCAGAGTTTAAAAGAAATAGAGATAGTATGTGTAAATGATGGCTCACCAGATAGCTCATTAGATATTCTTAAAGAATATGAAAAAAATAGTAATAATGTAGTTGTAATTGATAAAAAAAATGAAGGCGTATGGAAAGCAAGAATTGATGGAATAAAAAAAGCCTCTGGTGAATATATTGGATTTTTAGATTCAGATGATTATGTCGATTCTGAATTTGCAGAAAAACTATATAAGAGTGTAAAACAAAATGGGTCAGATATTGCTGTTTGTGGCTTTAAAAGAATTGATAGCTTAACAGGAAAGACATTATCAAAAGAGATGGAACTAGATAGTCACTATATTATAGATATGAAAAAAAATCCAGAAGATGTTATTTCTTTAAATACAGCACTTTGGAATAAAATATACAAAGCATCAATTTTAAAGAGTATTAAGGAAATAGAAAATCCACCTAGAATATTAGAAGATATGATGTTTTTATCTTTAGTATATTTGAGTATAAAAAAGATTTCATTTGTTGATGATTTTTTATATAATTATATGGTAATACCTGGCTCTGCAATGAATACTTTAAAAGAAGATGATATTAAAATAATAAAATCTTCAATGATACAAGTAAGAAAAGAATA